>CALVJD010000017.1 GCA_944332005.1 uncultured Bacilli bacterium | reverse complement strand
ATATAATGTTGCAAGTCGATCACTGATTAATTTTTTCATCGTTAATTTTTTACATTATTTTCCTAATTTTTTTCATCTAGATGAATTGATCAAAAAAATAACAGATAATTTAAATGAAATAACACTTATCAATTTAGAAGACAAACCCAGTGTATTCGGTTTTTATCGTATGACTGAAAAAAAGATTAAAATCAATCAAAATTTTAACAAACTGGATGATTTTATCAAACTAGATATAGGACTTTTCCATGAATTTATCCATGCTATTACCGAATTATCTAGCGAATATATCAAACAAAGCGACACTGCCTTTATCGAAATGATGACGACTCTTTTCGAAGAAGAATATCATATTCGTAAATATGGGAAAATTGATAAGCGTATCAATACTTACATTCCTATTTATGTAAGAGAATTATATATGATTTATGGGGAAGATCTATTAAAAGAATTCTTAATTCATAAAAGTAATATTCGTCATCTTTTAAATATCGATGACTATCATTATGAAAATTTAAAAAATAACTTTACTGTTATTGCAACTGAAAAAGTAAAAAAAGAAATGGACTTTAATGTAATCGAACATACACACATCGAATTAGAGAAAACTATTTTAAAAATATTAGAAAATTATTTACTTAATAGCCCCTTGACGTTTTGTGAAAAAGTAGAAAAAATTAATTGTATTATTCAAGATCAACAAAAACCAGATAAAAAAATAATTCATAATATTTTAATCCATGCTTTTTCAGTTCAAGAAAGGCAATGCTTGCCGCTTGAGTTAAAACAATATCTATCGATGAAAGATATTACGTTAATTAAAAAAGATATTGATTTTTATGCGGTAGCAGATGATTTTCGTTTTTCTCAATCACCAATTATTTCAGCAAAAGAACATCAATTACAAGTAGATATGGAGTTAATTCAGTATATTTTATATGGCGATAAAAATTTCTTGCAAAAAAGAAAAGCATTTGCTAAAATGAAATTGTAAGAAAATAGTAATATAGTGTGCGAAAGCATGAAAAATAAAGGAAAAATTTGTTTGAAATAAGCACACGAGAGGGGGGTATTATATACCTCTCTTTTTTCACCATATAAAAAATACATATTGGATGAAAGAGGAATGTATGATACAATTAAAATAGAGAAAAATAAGAATAGGAGTGAAAAAAATATGAAGAAAAAAGGATTTACGTTGATTGAATTATTAGCGGTAATTGTCATATTAGCAGTAATAGCCTTGATTGCAACACCACTCATTATGAATGTGATCGAAGATGCCAGGGATGGAGCTTTAAAAAATAGTGCTCGTTATCTCTTAAAAACAGCGGAAATGGAATATGCTGTAGAACAAATGAATAACCCTAATCCAACGATTGATTTCAATGCCTTAGAATATAAAGGAGAGAGAATGGATGCAATAGCAGGATCATTCGATGAGAATGGGAAAGCAAGTATTGCCGTCTATAAAGGGAATAAATGTGTTTATCAAAGATTCGAAGACGAAGATGTGATCTTAGAAAAAGGATTAACCGAAGAAGAGTGTCTTGCAAAAGTCGGCGGAGAAGTAGCCATTGTAACACTTGATTTAGTAAAAAATCATTTATGTAATGATACTGTTACAACTGAGTGTTACAAGGAAGAAGGAAATGAATATGTGTATACCGGAGCAAGTGGAACGGTAGGAAATAACTGGCTCTGGTACGCCGGACACCAGTGGCGAATCATCAAAGCAGATAAAACGACCGGAAAATATACGTTAATTACTTCTTATCCTACGACTGCAATACAGTGGCAAAGTAATGTAGCAAGTGGACCATCTTTAGAATCTTCTTATGTAGGAGATTGGTTAAATAATGTATTTTTGAAATCCCTTCCAAGTGAAGTACAAAATAGTTTAGAGAATATGACGTATACAAGAAACGTGTATAATGGAAGTAGTGTCGTAGAAGAAGAGATCAGTAATGTAAAGGTAAGACTATTAACAGAAGCAGAATATACAACTTATGGAGGAGCCGATGCCTATTTAGATATCAAAGATTTTTATTGGCTAGCGGATATTTATAATACGTATCGCGTCCGTGTCGTGAGCTACTTCGGCAACCTGGACGACTACGGTCCGGTGGCGGCGTTCGGGTTTCGTCCCGTCGTGGAAGTCTCAAACCTTACCTACACAGAAGGTGTAGGTACTGTAACGGAACCGTATATTGTGAGTACTAGTAAAGCAAGTAATGTAAAAGATACGTATGTTGGAGACTATATCCTTGTACCAAAGACAGATGGAAGTACTTACTTAGCAAGAGTTGTGAAACATGATCAAAATGGAACGAAAGTAATCTTAAATGGATTATATGAAGAAATAAGTGGGTTTGGAAGTAATACAACTTTTTCAACCAGTAGTACCATTTATACAGGAGCCTTAACGAATTTCAGGAATAGTTTAGATAGTAATTATTTTGATAGCACCAATCGTGAATTTAATATGACACGGTATGGAAATGGAGCAAACTATGCGAATGCAACAACAATGTTTACTGGTAATATTGCTCTACCTAGTGTTGGAGAAATGTTTAGTGGGAATGACATTGATATTTCGAAAAGTACTACGAAAACATTTGTAGATACATCAAAAATAGAAAACCCAACCATTTCTTCTTATTATTGGTTGATGAATGCATATTCTGCGTCTAACATCTTTTACGTGAACTACGACGGCGCGAACAACGCCCAGCCGACGACTCCGAGCGGGGTGCGTCCCACATGGTATCTCTCTGATATGACCATTTCCTCCGGGAATGGTACTCCTTCGGAACCATATGAGTTGAAGTGAGAATACAGTAGTTCTATTAATTAAATATATAATCGATTAAGTGCTTGCTTAGTCGATTTTTTGGGTATTAAGGAGATACTATTGCTTTTTTGATTGCCTCTTAGTATAATGAAATTAACATGGGGATAGGGGGCGTTATATGAAAGCATTGATTACAGGAGCTAGTAGTGGAATGGGTGCTGATATGGCACGTATTTTGAGTGCGAAAGGGTATGATTTGATTTTAGTTGCTCGAAGAAAAAAGAAGTTAGAGGAATTAAAAAAAGAGTTATCGACGAATGTTGAGATTATCAGTATGGATATTAGTAGTACGTTTAATTGTATGAAATTATATAATAAGGTAAAAGAAGAAGAGATCGATATTTTAATTAATAATGCTGGTTTTGGTGTATTTGGTAAATTTAGTGAGACTTCTTTAGATAAAGAGTTGGATATGATTGATTTAAATATTAAAGCTGTTCATACTTTGACAAAGTTATTTTTACAAGATTTTAAAGAAAAAAATAAGGGGTATATTTTGAATGTTGCGAGTAGTGCGGCTTTTGAACCGGGTCCACTGATGGCAAGTTATTATGCATCTAAGGCTTATGTATTACGCATGACAGAAGCGATTTATGAAGAATTGAAAAGGGATCATAGTCAAGTCTATATTGGTGCATTATGTCCTGGTCCTGTTGATACAGAGTTTAATAAGGTAGCAAAAGTAGAATTTTCTATGAAGGCAATGGATAGTTATGTAGTGGCCGATTATGCGATTCAGAAGATGTTTGAGCGTAAGCTTGTTATTATTCCGGGGATAATGATGAAATTAAACTATGTTTTTAATCGTTTTTTACCAAGAAAAGTATTATTACATTTTGCGTATAATGTTCAAAAGGCAAAGGCAAAATAACCTTTGTTTTTTTATGAAAAATATATTATAATAGAAGCAATTGTGTGGTGAGGAATATGGATAACATCATATTTATGAAGGATGTTCATTTTGCTTATGGAAAACAACTTATTTTGAATGATTTCACTTTAGCACTTAAGCGTGGTAGTTGGACAACGTTAGTGGGGCACAATGGATGTGGAAAAAGTACGTTGGTTAGATTGATTACGGGGCTGATTCCTACCGATCAATATATTGTGGTAGATGGAACTCGGGTAACGAAAGAGTCCATCAATATGATTCGCTTGTCTGTTGGGGTAGTACTTGAAAATCCTGATGATCAATTTATAGGAGAAACGGTTCGTGATAATATTGCGTTTGGGCTTGAAAATTTGCGCTACCCACGGGAAGAAATGAAAGAAATCATTGCGAGAGTATCACATATGTTAGGAATTACGAAATTATTAGATTTCAATCCCACGAAATTAAGTGGTGGCGAAAAGCAATTAGTTGCTCTTGCTAGTGTTTTGGTTTTACAACCTAAAATTTTAATTTTGGATGAGGCTTTTACGATGATTGATGGCTATGAAAAAGAAAAGCTTTTTAAAATATTGGTAAAACTTCATAAAAAGATGGGACTTACGATTTTAAATATTACCCATGATATGGAAGAAACGATTTATGGAGAAGATATTGCGGTTATGGGTGATGGTAAGATTCTTGCTCATGATAAAAAAGAAGTGATTTATCAGGATGAGAAATTATTAAAGAAAGTCCATTTAGAGTTACCGTTTATGGCTCTTTTATCGGAGAAATTGGGTTATTATCATTTAGTAGATCATATGATTTATGATATGGATGAGATGGTGGATTTATTATGGAAATAAAGTTGAATAAAGTAGGTTTTATCTATCAGCCTGGAACTCCTTTTGAAAAAGAAGTGCTGAAGAATCTGACACTCGCGATTTCGGAAGATAAGATCACGGCTATTTTAGGAAAGTGTGGAAGTGGGAAGACGACTCTCATTCAACTTTTGAATGGACTTCTAAAACCCACGAGTGGAACGATTCAAGTTGGGCAATTTTTATTGGAACCTAATAAAAAAGTTATGAATATTCATGATTTGCGTTTTCAGGTTGGTATGGTATTTCAATTTCCAGAGGAACAATTTTTTCATACGACGGTCGAAAAAGAAATTGGTTTTGCGGTTGATCAATTTCAATATCGTGTTAAAGAAAAAGAAAAGAGAATTATCGAAGCTCTTATTATGGTAGGGTTAGATGCAAGTTATTTAAAGAGGGATCCATTTACTTTAAGTAATGGTGAGAAACGTAAAGTTGCGATTGCTTCAGTTTTGATTTTTAATCCTAAAGTATTAATTTTCGATGAGCCGACAGTTGGTTTAGATGAAATAAGTAAAAAGAGTTTTATGAAAGTGATTCGTATGCTTAAAAAGCGTTATCATAAGACGATTATTATCGTAACACATGATGTTGATTTTATTCATCGTTTTGCCGATCATATTGTGGTTTTATATAATGGTAAAGTCGCTTTAGAAGGTACTAAGTACGAAGTATTTAAAGAAGAAAAGAAATTGAAACATTATGGTGTTCCAGTCCCTAAATTGATGCAATTTTCCAATTTGGTGTTGGAAAAAAAGAAGCTTAAAATTGGATATCGCGACGAGATGAACGATTTAATAAAGGATATTTATCGTTATGTTAAATAGCATTTGTGCGAAATATTATCCGTCTATCTCCCCTCTACATTCGATACATCCTTTTTTGAAACTTCTGTCTTTGCTTCTTTTTATCGTTTTATCATGGATTAGTAATGATTTTTGGTTTCATTTATTGTTAATTGGTTTCTCCTGTTTGCTTATTTTTGAGAGCCATGTTCCTTATCGTATTTATTGGAAACCTATTTGGGGTATGAAATATTTTTTTCTTTTCCTTTTCATTATCAATTTATGTTTTGGTGTATCTTGGATGATGAATATCGTAATGATGTTTCGCTTGATTGAGATTTTGATTTATACGACGATGATTACACTTACGACTAAGACAATGTCTTTGATTCATGGATTAGAAATGATGATGAGCCCCTTAAAATTGCTTCGTGTACCGGTTTCTAGTATTGCTATGATGATTACGTTAGCACTTCAATTTATTCCTAATATTACCGAACAGGCGAATAAAATTTTAAAATCTTTAGCGAGTAGGGGGCTTGATTATGAAGTTGCTTCGCTTAGGGAAAAGTGGAAAATTTTAAAAGCTGTTGTCATACCAATGTTTTTACTTTCTTTTAAAAGAGCTGATCATTTGGCAGAAGCAATGGAGTTGAGGCATTATAATCCTGAAGAAGCAAGAACAAGGTTAGAAGTGGATTGCTATCATCGCCATGATTTTTATTTTCTAATTCTTCATATTCTCCTGTTTGGTATACTAATTGGAAAAGAGGTGTTTTTATGCGTTATTTAGCGAGGATTTCTTATGATGGATCAAAATATAAGGGATATCAAAAACAACCAAATACAAAGACGATTCAGGGTGAATTAGAGCGTGTTCTAACGGTGATTAATCATAATCCTGTCAGTGTTCATGGTAGTGGTAGAACAGATGCAGGTGTGCATGCTTTAGGGCAGATGATTCATTTTGATCTAATGGTTAATATGAATGAGAAGGAAGTAAAGAAAGCGATGAATAGTCTACTTTCTCCTGATATCTATGTAAGAGAGGTAACGATTGTAAACGATGATTTTCATGCTCGTTTTGATGTTCGAAAGAAAGAATATATCTACTGGTTAAATATGGGAGAATATGATCCGATTCAAAAGGATTATGTTTATCAATATAATCGAGAATTAGATATAGAAGCTATCAATAAGGCTATGCTGTATTTAAAAGGAGAACATAATTTTCGTTCATTTACCAAAGTAGATGAAGAAAAAGAAAGTTATGTTCGCCATATTTATGAAGCGAAGATTCAGAAAGATGGAAATTTTTTGATTTTTACTTTTATTGGGAATGGTTTTATGCGTTATATGGTACGTAATTTAGTTGGTACTTTGATCGAAGTGGGAGAAGGAAAGAGAAAACCTCAAGAAATCGATGAAATTTTAAAAGCAGAAGATCGAAAAATGGCGGGAAAGACAGCTCCTGCATGTGGGTTATATTTAAAAGCGGTAAGTTATGAATAACTTTAATTATTATATTCGTCTTTTTCTTTTGTGAAAAGCATAAATTAAAAAGAAAAATGATATGATGTTTGAAAAAATGGCAAGTTTAGGTGTTAAGAAAGTATTTTTCTGCAAAAATGCATAAAAATATGCAATTTTGCAGAATTTTATTGACTTTTAAGGGATTTTTTAGTACAATTTTAAACGGTACATTTTATATATCCCAAAAGTGGATGTCGGGACCATCTACTGAAAAAAATTAATGGAAAGGGAAATATTTATGATGAAAGACACATATATGCAGAAGAAAGAAACAGTTGAACGTAATTGGTATGTCATCGATGCAGAAGGACAAAACTTAGGACGTTTAGCTACTAAAGTAGCTCATGTTTTACGTGGTAAAAACAAGCCTACTTTTACTCCACATGTAGATTGTGGTGATTATGTGATTGTAATCAATGCGTCAAAGGTTAATTTAACTGGAAATAAGTTAGAAGATAAAGTTTATTACAATCATAGTGGATATACTGGTGGTTTAAGAGAAAGAACCGCTTCAGAAATGATCGAGAAATATCCAGAAGAAATGATCGAAAGAGCTGTTAAAGGTATGCTTCCAAAAGGAAGATTAGGACGTCAAATGTATAAAAAATTATTCGTGTATGCTGGAAGTGAACATCCACATCAAGCTCAACAACCTGTTGAGTTAAAGAATAACTAAGGAGGATTTTAAATGGAAAAAACAAGAGTATTTACTGGAACTGGTCGTAGAAAATCATCTGTTGCGCAAGTAAAGATGGTACCAGGAAAAGGAAAGATTACTGTAAATGGTGTTGATGTAAGAGAATTCTTTCCTTATGAAACAAATGTTATGGATTTAAAACAACCTTTAGTTGCTACTAATACAGAAGAAACATTTGATATCGAAGTAAAAGTTAATGGTGGTGGATTCACTGGTCAAACAGGAGCTATTCGTTTAGGAATTGCTCGTGCTCTTTTAGAATACGATAAAGAAAATGAAGGAAGCGAAACAAGTTTCCGTACGATTTTAAAACGTGCTGGATTTGTTACTCGTGATTCAAGAGCTAAGGAACGTAAAAAACCTGGATTAAAAGCTGCTCGTAGAGCACCACAATTCAGTAAGCGTTAATCTTTCAATTATGCATATACCAAGGCTTTGTCCTTGGTTTTTCTTATGATAAAGGAGAATAGAATGGAAAATCGTTTGGGTTATATTATTTCTAATATTTATGACGGTGTTAATAAAATGGAAGAAATCGAATATCAGAGTGGGAACTATCATTTGAAGATGAATGTGACAATTCATAACGGTGTTTTTGCTTTTGATGAAAGAAAGACACATGTTGTTAATTTATCACAAATATTGGATCGTTATTATCATTATCCAGTGAATGTTCAGTATCATCAATTAGGGGTATTGAAACAAAGAAGAAATGCTTTAGATGGTAAAGAAATGTTTTTAGCAAATATTCTAGCCGGTATTGGAGAAGTTACTTGCCTATTTGGAGATGTTGAATGGAATGAAGAAGAACACGTGAAAAGTATGATGCTTTTCTTGCCTCAGAATTTAGATCTTTTCACTGATTCGCAGAAACAGAAATTAAGAATACTCTTGAAAGATCAACATTATACTTTCTTTGAAATGGCTTTTTGTAATGGAAATGTTGCCGATATTCAATTTTCATCAGATCCTAACCTCTTAAACATGTATTTGGAAGAGCAAACTACTACAAAAGAGAATAAAAAAAGATAATGTGAGCATAATAGAAATAAGGGGTTATTCATGAATTTGACAAATTTCGTAAATCTGGTATAATAATCCCTCGTGAGGAGAAGATTATGTTATCAAAAGTTATCTTAGATAAGAAAATAATTAGAAAATTCACTTTTAGGAGAGCAAATGTTTTATATTTAAAATACAACAAAGAGTTAAATACTGCTTTCTATAGGACAGACCTAATGAAAAAGTATAAACCAATTGATATAAAAGAAGTTATAGCTTTGTAACTATAACTTCTTTTATTGTCTCTTATTTTCAGGTATAATAAGAATAGTTTAGGAAGTGAAAATATGCGCGTTAGTAATGAATGGCATGATTATGAATGTATCGATGCTGGTAATGGTGAAAAGTTAGAGCGTTGGGGGAACGTGATTTTTCGTAGACCGGATCCTCAGGCTATGTGGATTACCGAATATAATGATGCTTGGAATCATTGTGATGGGTTTTATCATCGAAGTAAAAGTGGCGGAGGATACTGGGATTTTAAGAAAGAACTTCCTGATTTTTGGACAATCCAATATAAGGATTTGACTTTTAAAGTGAGTCCTACCAACTTTAAACATACCGGTTTATTCCCAGAACAAGCAACGAATTGGGATTTTATGATGGGGAAGATTCGAGGCGCTAAACGTCCAATCAAGGTACTTAATTTATTTGCCTATACGGGAGGTGCGACGATGGCTTGTTCGAAAGCGGGAGCTATCGAAGTCGTTCATGTTGATGCCAGTAAAGGAATGAATGAATGGGCTAAAGAAAATATGCATTTATGTGGATTAGACGATCATAAAATTCGTTTTATCGTCGATGATTGTTTAAAATTTGTCGAAAGAGAAGCGAGAAGAGGACATAAGTATGATGCGATTGTCATGGATCCTCCTAGTTACGGAAGAGGTCCTAACGGAGAGATGTGGAAGTTTGAACATAATCTTGATCATTTGATTAAAGCTTGCCTTTCCATTTTAAGTGAAAAACCATTATTCTTTTTAATAAATTCTTATACGACTGGCATTTCTAGTACGGTATTATATAATATTTTAAAAACTTCTTTAGAACCTATTTATGGTGGTGTGATCGATGCTGGAGAGGTTGGTTTGCCTATTACGAGAAATCATTTGATATTACCTTGTGGTATATATGGAAGATGGCAAAGCAATGATTAAGATTTTATATGAAGATAATCATTTGTTGGTGGTGTTAAAACCGATCAATATGCCAGTGCAAAGAGATGCGAGTGGGGATATGGATTTACTGACATTATTAAAAGATGATTTGAAGAAGCGTTATCAGAAACCTGGTAATGTTTATTTGGGACTTGTCCATCGTTTGGATCGTCCAGTTGGTGGTATTATGGTGTTTGCAAAAACTAGTAAAGCTGCTTCTAGATTATCGGAACAGGTAAGATGTCATCAGTTAGAAAAAGAATATCATGCAGTTTTAATGGGAGATATCATACCCAAAGAGGGAACTTTGAAAGATTATTTGTGGAAAAATCCAAAAACAAATCGAACGATTGTCGATAAGAGGGGAAAAGAGGCAGTTTTAAGCTACAAACGACTTAAGATGATAAATAATATGAGTTTGGTACGAATATGGCTAAAAACGGGACGTAGTCATCAAATAAGAGTACAATTTTCTAGTCGAGGATATCCTTTATATGGTGATCAACGCTATAATAAAATGGCGAAAGCAGGAGAACAAATTGCTTTATTTGCTTCTTCGTTATCTTTCTATCATCCTATTACCAAAAATAAAATGACTTTTACAGAGTTATTGCCAAACAATTATCCATGGAATTTGTTTTAGTCTTACTAGAACTTTTTTCATATGGAAATAAAATTTCATAAATATCCACAGATTCTTCACCATTTTTTCACAATCTTTGTGTTATAATCAAAATGGTTGAGAAGATGTGGTATATAATCAGTTTGATCCTTTCATTTATCATACTTTTTTCACCTATCCTATGATATAATGAATACTAGGTGAGAGTATGAGAAGTAAAGTATTTAAAACTTTGGATGAACAAATTGCCATTTTGCGTGAAAAAGGACTCATTATCAATGATGAGATAAAAACAAAAGAAATTTTATTTCGTGAAAATTATTTCTTTATTAGTGGGTATCGCCACCTTTTTATGCGCTCCGTAAAAGATGGACAGTTTTTACCAGGTACGACATTTGAAGAATTGTATGCGATGTTTACGTTCGATCGCAAAATCCGTAATGTTATGTTCAAATATATTTTGATTATCGAAAATAATATTAAATCGATTATTAGTTATCAATTATCTAAGAAGTATGGATATAAGGAAAAAGATTATTTAAACCCTAAAAACTTTAATCAAGATTCGATGAAAACGCGTCAGGTAAAGGATATTTTAAACAAAATGAAAAGGCAAATTCGCGTCAATGGAAAAGAACATGCTGCAACTAGTCATTACATCCAAAATTATGGTTATATTCCAATGTGGATATTAGTAAAAGTATATTCATTTGGTAATATTTCGGAATTATATTCCATATTAAAAGCAGATGATCAAATTAAAATTGCGGAAGTATATGATTTAGATGTAGAGACTTTATCTATTTACTTATCTTTATTAGCTAATTTCCGTAATGTGTGTGCACATGAAGATATTTTATATGATCATCGCACGCAAAGGGTTATTCCTGATTGTAAATATCACTATTTACTCGATATTGATATGACGGACGAGGAATACAATTTTGGAAAGAATGATCTATATGCGTTGGTGATCATTATGAAGCAAATGCTTACAAATTCTGAGTTTCGTGAGTTAATTTACGAAATAGGATATGAAATTGATGTTTTAGATGGAAAAGTCGATGTCGTACCACTCAATCAAATTTTAAATAAAATTGGTTTTCCAGATAATTGGAGGGACATTATTGATTTAGATTAAGGAGGATATTATGAAAGAAAAAACGATTTTGATAGTTTCTATTATCACGTCTTTATTTGTGGGAATCATAGGAACGATTTTAGTAATACAGTATGTTCCTATCAAGACAGAAGTTATAGAAAAAACAGTAGCGCAAATTACATCGACGGATGATAATACAATTAAATCATCAATAGAAAAGGTATATAATGCGGTAGTAGTAGTGGAAGCTTATCAGAATGATCAATTAGTTGGTACTGGAACTGGATTTGTTTATAAGAAAGATGATAATAATGGATATTTGATTACGAATCATCATGTCATCGAAGATGCTCGTACGGTAAAGGTATTAAATAACAATGGGCAAGAAGTAGAAGCGAAGGTATTAGGTAGTGATGAATATGCGGATATCGCTGTATTGTCCATTGATGCATCGGCAGTAATGCAAGTGGCAGAAATTGGTGAAAGTTCTGTATCTGAAATTGGTGATACTGTCTTTACTGTTGGTTCTCCATTAGGTACTGATTATATTGGAACGGTTACGAAAGGTATTTTATCTGGTAAAGACCGTACTGTAGAAGTGGAATTAAGTAATAATAATACTTTTATGATGGAAGTGTTACAAACAGATGCAGCGATTAATCCTGGAAATAGTGGGGGACCACTTGTCAATATGAATGGAGAAGTCATTGGTGTTAATTCCATGAAGTTAGTAGAGGATAAAATTGAAGGTATGGGATTTGCGATTCCAATTGAACTTGTCATGTCTGCGGTTGAACGACTTGAAAAAGGAGAAGAGATTGAACGACCATTAATTGGTGCAAGTTTAATGGATGCAGATAATACTTATGGTTTATTCTACAATAAGATTTTATTAGATGATAGTATTACGAGTGGCACTGTAATTGTATCAGTTGAAGAAGGGTATCCGGCAGAAGCAGCTAATCTTCAAAAAGGAGATGTCATTTTAGAAGTGAATGGAACAAAAATAAAAAATACGGCTCATTTCCGTTCACAACTTTATAAATATAGTATTGGCGATACCATTACTTTGAAGATCAATCGTGATGGAAAAGAAATGGAAGTTAATGTATTACTGACGAGATCCGCTACCGATGAATAAAAAATTACACAGTTGATGAATGACTGTGTAGTTTTTTTAATATTTCGTAAATTTACAATTATAAATGATGTATAATTGTCAATGATGTGAGACAAAATTTATAAAAAAATAAAAGCAATATGATATAGTTAAAAAGTAATTATTGAATATTGTTTTTTTGTATAATTTGTTGTCTCATTTCTAAAGGAGAAAGCCAATTTAATGATTGCATAGGAATGTTGTTAGAACGTTTAAGATAAGCCTTCATTTGCTTTAATAAATCATCATAAGAATAAAATTTAAGATAAGAGTAGAATCTTTGTTGATCATTTCTATGACTCCTTTCAACTTTACCATTATGTCTAGGGGTTCTAGGTTTAATTAACTTGTGAGTTATATTTAAAGAATTTAATAAAGTATCTAAAGGATGAATTTTATCTGTTTTCATCGTGTAAGTAAATTCTTGACCATTATCAGTTTGAATGATTTCAGGTTTATAACCAAAGTAGGCAATGGATCTTTTAACAAAATCAATGGTAGAATAAGAAGATTGTTCCTTATAAGGATAAATAAAACGTTCACGAGAAGCTTCATCAATCATAGTGTATTGGTAAAACTTATCAGGTATTTCACCAACATAACAATCTTTAGGAACAACTTTAACGTCCATTTGCCATTTAACACCAATATTGGTAGGAGTATCATACTTTTTAGGGATATACTTAGAACGTTTTTGTTTATTAACATTATATTTAAGTTTTCTAATAATTCTAAATAAAGAACAGGCATGTCTAGAATAACCTTTTTCAACACGTAATTTTCCATAAAGTTCGCAAAGAGAAATTGTTGGGTTTCTTCTAATATAATTTTTAATCCAGGATAGTTCCTCATCAGTATGAGCGTTAGGATGTTTTGATAGAGGTTTATGAGATTTATCAATTAATGAATCCTTAGAACCATCAAATTTTTTATTCCAACGCATAAGAGATGCTTTAGAACATTTATATCTCCTGCAAACAAAAGAGATAGGATTTCCATTTCTATATAATAAAACAGCATAATATTTAGTATTTAAACTATGTGGATAATGTGATATACTTGTCATAGCGATAAGTCCTTTCTAATTAAAATGTTTTTTGGATAATTACATTTTACTAGACTTATTGCTTTTTTACTATATATAAATGTCTCACATCAATTGTAACACTACAATATCATAATCATCTACTATTGAGCTACCTTGTGCGAGTGAGATGATTTATGATATAATATTGTAATTTGTAAAGGAGAATCTTTATGCGTTTAAAAGAACTAACTAATGAAGAATTTAATCAATTTGTCAATACGTATCCGATTAAGAGTTTATATCAAACGCCCGAATATGCTTTTGTCATGAACGAACAAAATTATGATAGCCTTTTTCTAGGTCTCATAGACGATGAAAATCATGTTGTAGCAGCTAGTTTAATTTTAATCGAAAAACTTCATGGTTTCAAATATGCTTATGCTCCTAGGGGGTTTCTAATTGATTACCAAAATCAAACACTCCTAAAAACTTATACGGAAGAACTAAAACGTTACTTAGGGAAACGGGATATTATCGCTATCAAAATTGCTCCCCAAATCGTAAAAGAAATTCATGACATCAATCATGACATTACTACACCAAATCAATATTATCCAATCATCTTTCGTAATCTTACAGAAACAGGCTATTATCATTTAGGATATAATAATTATTTTGAAGCATTAAAACCTCGTTATGAAGCTATTTTAGACTTAGATGTTCCATACTATTTATTATTTAAAAATTTTCAAAAATCATTTCGTACTAAAATACGCAGTGCTGTTAGAAAAGGAGTTCAAATCTATAAAGGGAAAGAGGAAGAATTAGGTTACTTATATCTTCATACGCAAAAAAAATATCCACGCGATTTAAAATATTTTCAAGACTGTTTTCATTTTTTTGGCAAGAAAAACAATGTTGATTTTTTCTATGCAAAATTGAATACTCATGCTTTTTTACTAGAAACACAAAAACAATATGAATATTATGAACAAAAAAGCAATCAAATCAACGATCGTATCATCAGCAATTCCGGTCATAATTCACTACATTTAATCAATCAAAAAATTACTCTTGATAATCAATATGAACAAGCCAAAAAAGATCTGGTTCTAGCTACTAATTTGCTTCGTGATCATCCAGAAGGAATTGTTCTTGCTTCCGTTTTGATGATTAAGCATCAAAACGAAGTATATATGATCATGGATGGATATGATCCTAAGTATAAAAAGTTTAATGCTAAACACTTACTTTTATGGAAAGTAATTGAAAAATATGCGAAACAAGGATTTCAAAAATTTAATTTTGGTGGTGTTATCAATCCTACTGTAAAAGATAATAAATATCAAGGACTAAATCAATTCAAATTAAGTTTTAACAGTAATATTTACGAATATGCTGGAGACTTTGAGCTTGTTACCAATACTGCCCTTTACTTTATATATCGTAATGCTGCTCCACTTCGAAGTATCTTGAAAAAATAAAAATGTCATTATCATAAAAAATGTAGACAAAATACTGTCTACATTTTTTAGTATTATAACAAATAAAAGATATCTTAAATCCTATGGAGCGAGCACGAGGCGGAACGAACCGTAGCTGTAAGACGTCCCAGTGGCGCGATAGAAGTTGAACTGGCCTGCGAGTACACCATCGGCGTGATGGCCGCCTCGATTGAACCATGGATCGGACAACTGCACAAGTAGAGAATAGTCAGAATACCACTGATTATGTAGTCTTGACGTTCCATCACTATCGGCAAAGGTCACAAATGGTCCCAT
>CALVJD010000016.1 GCA_944332005.1 uncultured Bacilli bacterium | reverse complement strand
AGGTACTAATAAAATAGGGAACAGTACAAGACAAGTAGCGAGACGATTTCCATTGGTCGTTAAAATCTGGTATAGCTGAATAAGTCCTAGAATACTAGTAATAATAACTAAAGAAAGATTAATTATTTTAATTTTTTTCATACGATATCCTCCTATCTTTTATTTCAATTTAAATCGTTTAGGAGCTTCCAAATAAGCGAGATAGAGTGCTACGACTACATAAATCGTCGTTAAAGCGATCGTTCCTAACGAAAAATAAAACGAATCTAATTTTATTTCAATACAAGACCAACAGATGAAATATGTGATTGCATTCACAATATCATAGATACTGCTTTTTCGATCCATATTGATATCGTATGGTTGTAACAAATAATAAAGAACTAAATGATGAACAGAAAAGAAAATACTCATAAAAATAATAGAAAAAAACATACTGAAATAGACGAAAGGATTGCCTACTCCACCAGTCATCCATAATAGAAGATCTAGACCAATCGCTAATACGAATGCAGGAAGTAAATTGAGACGAATAAGCATCTTTAAACGGACTTTAAAATTTTCTAACATATTTTTACTAGTTCGATAAAATTGATAAGTAAGCATACTATGATCACAATTAAAAAACATGGCTTTACAGATGACTTGTCCCCTATTTAAAGCATACATGATGAAAACAAAATAAGGAAGTGATGTCATCAAGAAACGATGTACATTATCCTTTAATTCAGGAGCGAAAAAAAGTACTATGATAGATCCTATTATAATAAGAAAAATCACACCGGTCATTTGTTTCACTGACTTCGTTAAAATACGTTTATGTCGTTCAAAGAAAATCGCATTAAAATATTCAAAACCTTTTTTCTTTTCTATCATTTCATTTGATATTGTACTATGTTCATCCATTTTAACCGTTTCTAATTGTGATTCACGAATAATTTTATCCGTATCAAAAATAACATTTTCACGAGTAATTAATCTTTTATATAGAAAAGAATATTTCTGGTAATGAAGCAAATACAAAAACGATGGAATTGCTATCAAAATAATCATAATAGATAAAGGTAATAAGAAAAGAGGTGGAAAAGAAACATGAAAATAAGAGAGACTATAAGCTCCTATCAAACCTAATCCAAAGATTGTGAGTACATACCACGAACGATTTGCTATTGCATATTTCCATTTATCATATATCATAATAAACATTGCGTCACCGATCATACGACTTCCTATCAAAGAAAGAAGTAAAAAAGTGAGAGTCCATAATGGCACTTGATTCCAGTAACCAAAAAGAAAAAGAGACGGTAAAAAGGAAATCAAAGTTACCAGCAAATGGTGAATATAATCAGTAATAGCATACTTTTTCGCATCCATATGCATCAAAATAACAGAATAATATTTTTCTAAAGTAGGTGACATGATAATTTGTTTTCCAAAAGATCCAATGAATAGATTTAAAAAAAGAAAAATCCAAATAAAAGCACTAACCGAATCATTCGATGAACTCATCATAGAGATCGGTAACATAAAGAAAAACATAAAATAAATTGCTTTTTTGACAAATTCAAAAAGATAGGAAAAAATCGCAATGATGATATTCAGGATGATTTTCACATCCGTTAATCGATAAACATCGTTAGGAATTAATTTGCGAAAAATCCACAGTTTACGAATTTTATATAAAAAGGAATTCGTCTTATAAGTCGAGTTAATTTTAAATGCTTCGATAAAAATTTTAATCATGATTCTCATCCTTCAAAATATCAATGATTTTCTCTTTAAATTCCGTACTATTTAAATCTTCATTTTGAACAGATTCCAACACACCATTATGTAAAATAACGATTTCGTCGCACAGATCAGTCGCCAATTCTAAAATGTGAGTAGAAAAAATTAAAATATGATCTTTTTTAATCTTCCTCAACATTTTTTTCATTTCATCTGCCACTACTACATCAAAAGATGTAAGAGGTTCGTCTAAAAGCAATACTTCGGGATTAGCAATGATATTCACTAACATCTGCATTTTATTTTTCATTCCGTGAGAATAATCTTTCATAATACGATCGCGATCTTCTACTTCAATATTCAAAAAATCAAAATATTCATCGATCGTTTTGAGATTCTTAATTTTATGTTGATTAATCTCAATAAAAAAACGTAAAAACTCTCTTCCTGTCAAAAATTCCGGCACAACTGGAGTCGAAATTACATATCCAATATTTTCACTCGATAACGTTTCTTTATTCCCCTGTTCATCAATTAAAAACACCTCTCCACCATCAACTTCAAACTCATTTGCTAATGCATTGAAAAGAGTTGTTTTTCCTGCTCCATTTCTCCCAAGTAATCCATAAATTTTTCCCTTTTCAAACGTAAAGGTAATATCCTTTAAGACTTCTTTTTTCTCAAAGTTTTTCTTTAAATTGTTTATTACTAAATTCATATGATTTCTAACCCTACTCTCACATAACTACATATTCAATATACAGGAATCGTATTCTCGTGACAAGTGTTTAAGCATATTTTTAATATAATTTTGATTGATAGCTTTCGTATCCCATTTCCTTCATTTGTTCATAAGGAATAAACTTTAAAGCCGCACTATTGATACAGTAACGTTTTCCTCCAGAATGCTTTGGACCATCATTAAAAACATGACCCAAATGAGAATTTCCAATATGACTCCTTACTTCAATTCGCCTCATATGATGAGAATAGTCCACATATTCATCGACAACATTTTGATCGATCGGTTTTGTAAAGCTTGGCCATCCACATCCACTATCATACTTATCAGTCGATAAAAAAAGTGGTTCTCCTGTTACAATATCGACATAAATTCCTTTTTCGAAGTGATCAAAATAAGCATTACGAAACGGCATTTCTGTACCATTTTCTTGTGTCACATGATATTCTTCTGGTGTGAGTTTCTTTCGTATATCGATTTTAGATAACTTCTGATACAAATAAGGATCTTCCAATCTTTTCTTTACACGATCAATTTTATCTGAACTAATATGACAATATCCTTCCGGATTCTTTTCTAAATAACGCTGATGATATTCTTCTGCTTTGTGATAGTTAAGCAAGGGAAGATTTTCCACGACAACCGTCTTTGTATGGATAGCTTGTAACTGTTCTAATGACTTTTGAATAATCGCTCGATCTTTTGAATCTATATAATAGATTCCAGTGCGATATTGAATTCCACGATCTTTGCCTTGTTTATGGAACGATGTAGGATCAATCACATCATAGTAAAGATTCAAAAGTGTTTCCAAAGATAACTTTCTTACATCATAAATCACTTTTACCACTTCGGCATGACCACTTCCATTACAAACTTCATGATAAGTAGGATTCTCCGTTTTACCATTCGCATATCCCACTTCGGTTATCATGACACCATCAATCGCTTTCAAATATTGTTCTAATCCCCAAAAACAACCACCCGCTAAATAAATTTCTTTATTCATACGATCACCTATTTTTAATATCTGTTAATTTCCTATTTTTATAACTCCAACATCTTCTTTTATCATTCCAAAAAAGAGTTGCTTATTTCTAATAGCAACTCTTTCAATCATAATCTGTTTTATGTTCTTACAAATTCTTATCCAATCGTTCCATTAATCCATTCTTGGTTAATTCATATACACGATCTATCGCTTCTTCTATATATTTGCGATCGTGAGACACACTAATAATCGTTCCTCCATAATTTTTTAACATGCGACGAATCACTGGCCCAGTTAAAGGACTGACATTACGTGTTGGTTCATCTAACAATAACACATTGCATTGTTCGATAATCAATTTGAGTAAAATTAATTTTGCTTTTGATCCTCCACTTAATTCACGAATCGGATTCATCATTTCCTCTTTCGTAAAACGAAGATTTCCCAGATAGCTTCGATGCAAGCTCACTTCATCCTGATCACCTGTTACTTCCAAGAATTGAATTGGAGTCACATCATTATTCAAAATATCATCATAATTTTGAGGCATATACCCCACTTTTATATCTTGACGGTTTTTTAAAAGGTCGTAAATCAGTCGCATGAGAGTTGTCTTACCAACCCCATTCTCACCTATGATAACGAGATGTTCTGGGCCTTTGACTGTCAAGTTGACTGATTTTGTAATAACATTACCATTTATCATTAATTCATCAAGATTTAATTTTAAAATTTCTTTTTGTTTAGGAACCGAAACAGCATCAAAAAAGAGAGAAATGGCTTCTTCTACATCCGGAACTTGTTTGACACTTTGATGGTCAAAACGACGCTCCTGAGCCTTTACATTTTTCATTTTTTTCTTTAATAACCGAGCTCCATGAGGATCTTTTCTAGTGATCGTACGCAATTGGTATTCTACCTTATTTTTAATCTGATTTAATTTTGCCTCTTGTTTTTCACGTACTTGCTTTTCTTTTCTCGCAACCTGCGTTTCTTTCTGAATCCAAGAAAATCTTTCGCTTACATATTGCAAATATCCGACCCGTTTTACTGTACTACGTGCTTCCATCTTTTTATGAATCAATTCCAAATGAACGATCACATTCGCTGTATGTTCCAATAAATATTCATCATGAGATACATAAAGAATTGGTTTATTGGTAGTATTGATAAACTGCTCCAGCCAATTTAAGGTTTTGATATCTAAATCGTTAGTAGGTTCATCGAGAAGTAAAATATCCGGATCATCCAACAATAGCTTTAATATTTGAATTTTTACTTTTTCTCCACCACTCAAATGACGAAACCGCTGTTCTAGCACGTGATCATCTAATCCGAGCTGTTTACTAAAGTGGTAAAAAGAGGATACTTTATCATAATAATCATCAAGATTGTAAAATAAATACTCTTGTACTTGTTTTTCCAAAAGATCATCTGGCAACATCTGTTCCAAATAACCAATACGAAGATTATGACGAATAGATCCTGTCACACGAGCATAAGGAACGAACCGAGTATCATAAATCGCTTTCAGTAACGTCGATTTCCCATTTCCTTCTTCCCCAATAATCGCAACTTTATCACCAGGATGAACGATCAGATTGAAATCTTTTACAATGGTTCGAAAATCTACTTCGATTGATAAATTCTTAATTTCTAACATTTTGCCTCCTATTTTTGTGGCATAAATGTTTCTTTATGCCGATTTTAATATTCATTTCTCATGTTCTCACCTCTTTTATTCCAAATATATTTTTTCTTTATTATACCACAGCACCAAAGAAATGATGCTCATTCTCAATCCCTTCGAACTTTTAAGTCAAAAGGACATCTAATCGCATATACATATATTAGGTGATAAAATGAGAATCATTGCTTTTAAAGATAATTTATATAATACTCAAGATTTTATGAAAAAGGTCGCGTCTCAACCTTTCTTAGAGGGAATTTCCTTCAATGTAACAACGACCAAAGATGGCACGATCGTGATCTTTAGTCCTATCTCGACAAACGAAAGTCTTCTTGATAACATTCAAAAAGTTACATTCGAAGAATTTAAAAATCGCATGTTTACAACATTAGAAGAAACACTCAAAATAGCAACTACCTATAAAGGACGTATTTTAATCAACATCATGCCTCTTCTAACTTCTGAGATTAATGACGATAATATTGAATATATTAACAAAATTACTTATCAATATGTCGAGCGAATCATCGAAATTATCAATCGTTATCCAAACCTAAACATATATATTGCTAGTTCTAGTCATCGCATCATCTATTATTTAGTACAATTAAGAAAAAAATTTAAAATTGGTGTAACTCTCGAAAATGATAATCTAAATTACATCGACGTTGACTTCTATACCTTTAATCCTTATATGTTTGACTTTGCTATCATGAATCAACAGTTAAAACAAAAAAAAGAAATTATGGTATCGATTTCGACATTAGATGAACTCAGTCTCATCCTAGGATATTTTTCAAATGAAACACCGATCGATATTAAAAAGAATGTATTTAATTCATTGATCGCCATTACTCCACATACCGAAATTTTATATCGCTTACAACAATCGGAAGCAAATAATAGGAACGGATGGTGATAGTATGTTGGTAAAATATACCGATAAAGAAAGAGATATCTTAGCTAGATTAATGCGAGCAGAAGCTGTCGGTGAAGGAAATTTAGGAATGTTAATGGTAGGCAATGTTGTCGTAAATCGTACTTTAGCCAATTGTTTGACATTTAAAGATCTTCGCACCGTCACACAAACAATCTACCAAGAACCGGGTGGTTTTAGTGGTGTCAATAGTCCTTTATTTTATAGCAATCCCACTACTTATGAAAAAGAACTAGCGAATCGTGTTTTAAAAGGAGAATACTTTTATCCAGCCACCAATGCTTTATGGTTCTATGCTCCTAAAACAGGATCTAGCTGTCTACCAGTATGGTGGGATCAACAATTAGCCGGTCGCTATAAAAATCATTGCTTCTATAATCCAGATCCCGGTGTATGTAACGAAATTCATTAGAGTAAAAGAAAAAGTAGACTACTGTCTACTTTTTATATATATAATACTTGACCAATAGTAAGATTATCACTCGTTAAATTATTTTTAGCCTTGATCGCATTCACTGTTGTATTATAACGATTGGCAATCTTCCATAAACTATCTCCATTTTGAACGACATAGCGGATCTCACTCGATGTCGTACTACTAGGAATCACTAGTACTTGACCTACTTGCAACAAATTACTAGTAAGATTATTGGCTCTCATGATCGCATCAACGGTCGTATTGTATCGATTCGCAATCTTATAAAGACTATCTCCACTCTGAACTGTATAGGTAATACTAGGTATTGGTGTATCTACTTGATCGTTTGGCGGTGTCACAGTACTTCCCCTTGGAATTTTAAGCTGTTGACCAACTTGTAGAACATCACTCGTTAAATTATTATAATTGCGTAACTCACTAACCGTCGTATTATATCGATTGGCAATACTCCATAGGCTATCTCCACTCTGAACCGTATAGATAATATCTTCTTCTGTATCCGATGGCTCTTGATTAATATCTTTTCTTGGAATTAAAATTTGTTGACCAACTTGCAAAGTCGTATTATTCAAATTATTATAGCTCATAAGGGCTTGAACAGTCGTACCATAGCTTTGTGCAATCTTATAAAGACTATCTCCACTCTTGACCACATAAACTAAGAAGTCCCCTGTGTCTGGATCTTCTACCGGACTTGGTATTTTCAAGACTTGACCTACTGTAATGGCATTGTTCGTCAAATTATTGGCTGCCTTTAACATATCAACTGTTACATTAAACTTTTTCGCAATACTCCATAAACTATCCCCACTCTGAACCGTATAATATCCACTACCTGGAACACTTTCATAAGGAATATTTAAATATTCAAACAAAGCACGAATAACAGCTTCCGCATACAACTTATAATTATTTTTCAATTGCGTAGGATCATCTCCAGGACTATCCAAAAAACCATATTCTACTGTAAGTGAATGAATGGGATTCGTATTACGTTGCATAAAGTAATAATCCTTAGATGGATCACTCGGTAACCTTCTCTGGTATGCATAGCGAATATTTTGACCTTCTTTTTGTAATTCTTGTAAAATCAAATTAGGCAATTCATCGGTATTACGTAATGCATAAATCACTTCTGCTCCATCCGCATTTTGGTTCGCACTAGCATTGATGTGATTGGAAATCAAGATAACGTTAGGATCGCTTCCCCAAGCATTCATAACACGATTCACACGTTCCGTAGGAGACAACGTTTCATCGGTTGTACGCGTAATCTTAACAGGAATTCCTAGTTCCATTAAACGATCATACATATATAGGGTAATCGCTAAATTCAAATCTTTTTCGATAATTCCATTACCACTAGCTCCAGGGTCATCACCACCATGACCTGCATCCAAAATAATTTTCACATCTTCTTTATTCATAATGTTTCCCCCTCAAAATATTTTATGAGAGAAGTCGCATTTCGTTATAAATTTTAGTATAAAATAGCAAAGAAAAAAACTTTAGACTTATGTCATTTTTGATAAGTGTTCAATCAATGTGCAATGGATGTCAGCATTTTTTCTGAAATTATTTGTTTGTTATTAAAAGAAATACTCGTATTTGCACCTATCTTACAAAGTCAGTTACAATCGCTTAAATATCAAAAAGATGCCAATATATTAAAAATTTGGCATCACTTATCATATAAAAACATAACGAAATTATTTTCTGCTTTTTTCCAGTTTCATACTTTTTTCACTATCTATATCAATTGTACTAAATTTACAACCTTCCCTATTTTTTAAAATAGCTTCCTTTTCAAAGTCGATCATATCATCCGGAAGCTCATTCAAAGAATTCCATACTAATTGTGAACACTTCTCTGGCTCCATTATGGAAATAACACCACTATAATTTTTTATTTCAAAATATACATCATAATAAGAAGGTAGCGTCGTATTTCTTCTCATAACTACAAAAGTATCTACAATATCATTTACGGAAAAAGTAATTCCCAATTCTTCATTTGATTCTCTAATAGCGGCCTCATAAACATTTTCTCCTTTATCAATATGACCAGCAGGTAAAGCTAAAAAGCCTGACCACAATTTGCTACCTCTTCTTCTTTGCAACAATATCTGCCCCTCTTCATTCTTAATAATTAAATATATTGATGATAAAAAAGATTCTCTTTCCATATTTCCCCTTCTTTCTTGATCAAATCTTTAAACCTAACGATACTTTTATGCTACTATTTTATTTGTTTTTGAATCATATTTCGCTTCTATCAATTTTCCTTTTTCAATTTGTTTTAACACATCAATTACAAGTGGTCCATCACCGTTAAATTTGAGTTTTAGTTTTTGAGTAAAAAAGATGAATTTTGTAAAAAAAATTTATCTTTTATTTACTGTTTGCAATTTTACCGAAACTGTTTTTTTACGAATAGTTATCAAGTAATGTCAACATTAATATTAATTATCTAAAAAGCAGATCGTTTCCGATCTACTCTTATTTTATTCATTCTTCTTATTAACTTCTAGCTGCACCATCTACCGATAAAATAGCTCCTGTAATATAACTAGCCATGTCACTAGCTAAAAACAGAAAAGCATTGGCTACGTCTCTAGCTTCTCCAATTCTTCCTAATGGAATCGTTTCAATTAAAGGATCGATGATTTCCTTTGGAAGAGAAGCAACCATATCCGTATTGATAATTCCTGGCGCTACGGCATTCACTCGAATGGGAATAGAAGCAAGTTCCCTAGCCAACGATTTCGTAAGTCCATTTACGGCAAATTTACTTGTAGGATATCCTACTCCCGACGGTTGCCCATAAATACTCACCATAGAGCTTGTATTTAAAATGACACCACCATGATGTTTCTTCATATAAGGAATCACCGCTTTTGTCATTCGGAACATAGCATTCACATTGATGTCTATAATATGTTCAAATTCTTGAGAAGAAGTATCCTCAATTTTCTTGTTGGCAGATATACCAGCATTATTTACTAAAATATCGATATGTCCATATTTATGATCAATCTCTTTTAAAACCTGTTGAATCTCATCAAAATCATTTAAATTAGGATAATACCCTTCTACTTCTAAGCCCTCTTGTTTCAACTTTGCAATTGCTCCTTCTACGGTTTCCTTTTTAGAGCCAAATAAAATCACTTCAGCTTTATGTTCCTTAAAAACTCTTACTGTTTCTAATCCAATTCCTCTCGTTCCACCCGTAATAATTGCCACTTTATGTTCTAACATTTACTTCACCTTTTCTAATCTTATCTTTCGCTAATATTAACATATTATACAGAAAAACATTTAACTTTCAAAATAGCGGATGATACCAGCCAGAATAGCATCAGCTGCCTTTTCTTGATAATCATCTTGCTGAAGTAAATATCGTTCGTTAGGATTCGATAAAAAACCCACTTCAATTAATACCCCAGGGCGTTCGATTCTTCTATGTAAATACATCTCACTCGTAAGTTTATACTGCTTGTTGGAGTAAAGTGCTTTCCCTAATTCTTCCTGCATAATTTGGGCGATTTTCTCGTTTTCTAAATGAATATCATCATAAAACACTTGAGCCCCTTTCCACGAAGGAGAAGAACCAGAATTTAAATGAATCGATAAATAAAGATCACAATTAGAACGATTAATAATATTGCCTCTTCTCGATAGATCACTACGTTTCCTATTTTCGGCATAAGGAACTGATAAATCATAATCTCCATAACGAGTTAAATAAACAGTCGCACCCAAATTTTCCAATTTTGTTTTCAATTTGTTAGCCAATATTAAATTAATATCAGCTTCATGAATATCTTTATAGATCGTTCCTGGATCAGCACCTCCATGACCAGGATCCAAATAGATAATTCGATTTCCCAAAGTAGGCGAACTAGCTGCCTGTACGTATCCAATTGTCATAATACTCATAATAAATAAAATTAACACCCAAGCTTTATATTTTGTCATACTTCTCACCTAATAAAACTTATGCGCTTTTTCAAAAAATCATACGCTAATTACTTCAAACCATATAGGTAATTAAGAAATATCTTTTACCAAACCAAATGTATAACCTTCTTCTTTTAACGTTTTAATAAAATCATCCATCGCCTCATAATTCCCCTTGTTCGTCGGATGAATCAAATAGATGGCTCCATTATGTTTCTGAGCAAGCAACTTAGATAATGCCTCTTCTTTCGATAAATCTCCTGAAAAATCATTATAAGCCGCACTCCAAAAATAAGAACGATATCCTAAGTCTTTCATAATTTGTAAGCTGCGATAGCTCCATTCTCCACGTGGTTCACGATACACTTTATCAAGAGGATGACCAGTAATTTCTAAAAAAGTATCCTCTACATCTTTTATCTCTTGTAAATAAGTATCAAAATTTTCTTCATTCGCATAACTTGCCATCGTTTCATGATTATGAGTATGATTTCCAACACTATGTCCATGTTCCACTAAATTTTTCATTAATTCAGGATCTGATTTGATATAGTTGTTACATAAAAAGAAAGTGGCCTTTACATCATTCTTATTTAAAACATCTACAATCTCCTTTAAATACGTTTCTGGAGTCCCTTCATCAAACGTCAAATAAATCACTTTTTCATCATTACCAATATAATAGGCATCATACTTCTTTAAATCTTCTTGTGTCGCACCGGCTCCCGTTTCAGGGCGAATACCATTCTTTTTATTTCCTGTCCACCAAGCATTAATTTTATTATCGATATTGTTATAACTTGATTGATAAGTAAGTTCTTTATCTTCTACGATAATTTTCCTTTTCTTTTCTACTTTATTTCCACTAGAATCACTACCCTCATAGGTGATCTCATAAATTCCTGTTTGATTGAGATTGATCGAGCTTGTGACTTTTACCTTAGATGTAATATTCCCATCATAGTTATCAACCATTTGATAACCAGGTTCATGAAAAGTATCTCCAATTTGCAACGTAATCGTATCCCCTCCACTTAAGGTAATGATAGGTGCGGTTTTATCGACAACCGTTACAATCCGTTTCTTTTTTCGAATAATACCTAATTGATTTTTTACTTGATAATAAAGAATTTGATCACCTAATTGATTGGGATCGATCGTTCCCGTAATTTTAACTGTCAATGGTGTATTTAAAAAGAATCCATTTGCCCCCTCTTCCTCATAAGTGGTACCATATTCTAACTCTATTTTTGAATCACCATTTAAAGTAATCCGAATAAATAAATATGGTAAAAGAGCCATTATAAAAGCTACTAAAAAAGGTAATACATAATACCATTTCATTCGTTTTAATATTTTCATAACTCCACTATCCTTTGATACAATATATGATCAAAAGACAAATACATGCATTCAAAAAAGAGGAATAGAAAAGGCATAATTTCTATCATTTCTTCACCATGAAATTCTCTATTTGCCATAATTATTCAAATATATCATCCTACCAATTCATCAAACAAGCAAAATCATGATATACATAAAAAAACTAAAGATAATATCAAATCTTTAGTTTTTTTATCTTTAAAAGACTCATTTCGTCGCAATAATCAATACGGAAAATTCCCAAATTTATTTTGACTCTATCTTACGAACCGTATGTTCGATTGGCTTCCAATCAATCTTCCTTCGAAATAAAGCATCTAAAGCACATGGTACATAACTCATTAAAAAGATAGGATTAAAAAGAATCGTTTTTCTTTTCATTGATGAAGATAAGTGTAAATCATCATCTTTTTTTAAAAGGAAAATAGTAAAAAAAAGTAAAATGACATATACCGTTACAAAAGTAACAATTCCAATCATGAAATAAAGCATATATTCCACCTTGTTTTGAAGTGCTAGTAGAAAAGCTATAATTAAATTGAAAACAATGAGACAAATTGACCCTGCAACCATCAAAACATATGGCAAAATTCCTACTCCATCCGCATATTTACTACCCCTATTACGAGAAGCTTTTTTCGACTCTTTTCGCAATTTTGAAGTATATATTTTTCGACATTCGATAAAACCTCGAATCCACCTTGTTCTTTGAATTCGCGACTGATCATAAGTTGTTGGTTGTTCATCATAAACAATCGCATTTTCATTATACCCAGTTGTCAGGCCATGAAGAGTCGCATACATCGAAAATTCATAATCCTCGGTGAGTGTATGAAATGGATAACCTTTCCACTTTTTTATCCAATCCCCTTTAATATAAAACCCACTACCTGTAATAATAATGTTTTTTTCGTATTCTACTTTTTGGTGATTGCCTAATGCATTTAACATTCCAAATGTAAGAATGGAACAAACTGAAATGACATGCTTATCAA
This sequence comes from uncultured Bacilli bacterium, assembly GCA_944332005.1. Classification (GTDB taxonomy): domain Bacteria; phylum Bacillota_I; class Bacilli_A; order RF39; family UBA660; genus CALVRE01. Next base: position 10,940 of record CALVJD010000016.1, on the reverse strand, counting down.
TCCCATTTTTGCTCTTACGATTTCCAACAGCTGTATCATAACCTTGTAAGTAAGTGGTTTTCATTTCTTCTAAAAAAGTAGAAGCCAAAATATTATCAGCATCAAAAACAAAATAGGCATCATAATCTTTTTGTTCTTTTAAAATTTGTTTAATCGCTTCGTCTAAAGCATATCCTTTACGCCTGCGTTCTGGATGTGTACGAACAATAATAGTAGCTCCAAAACGCTTAACAATGGAAACAGTAGGATCACTAGTATCTTCAATAATAACATACACATCTTTCATATCAACTGGATATGTTTGTTCTCGAATACTTTCAAGCAAACCTTCAATTACTTTTGATTCGTTACGTGCTGGAATCAAAATACCAAAATGTGGATTTTGATTCGAAACAGGAATTGGTGGATTATCATTATCTCGTCCTCGTATGAAAACCAAACACAATAAAAGAAAGCCCCATAAAATGAGTAATACTGCGATTATATTTAATATCATCACTTGTTCACCTACTAATCTCTGGGTACCATATTAGGAAAGTACTGTTTTAAGAAATCATCTGGAAAATAACGATCAAAAAATTCTCCAACTACCGTAAAAGGTTCAAATCCATTTCTTCTAAAAGTTTGACGAATCAAAGCAGACCAAGATATTAACATATCAAGAGAAAGATAAATCACTAAAATCAATGTCATCATCTTGCCAAAACGATAAGGAATCTTCTCAATTTGCCTAGAAAGAAATGGATATACAATCTTTACAAAAAACAAAGATAAAGCACCCCATGCCATCATAATTGGTATTGTCGTACGTCCATGTATATTCAAAAACTGTTTCGAATAATCCCAAGATACCGTTCCTACAAAGGTTTCTTGTAAAAAAGAAACCATGTATTCAAAGCTACCACCTAATAAAGCTCCTGCCAAAAATGTCTGATACCATTTTCTTTGTTTACTAGCAAGTACATAAGTCATTAAAATCGCTCCTGCGCCATAAATAGGACTAAAGGGGCCATAAATAACACCTTGCCTAGATTCCCATAAAATGATCCCGTCACGAATATAATTCGTCACAAATGTTAGAATCTGTTCATAATAAACTCCAAAAATAGATCCAATCACAAAAATCAAGAATAATTTATCGAAACAAATTCCCTTTGCAAAGATTTTCTTGTTTTCTACTGCTATATTTTTCATTCTTTCCCTCTTTACTTCGTTTATTATTATATCAAAAAATAGGTAGTTATGCTACTACCTATTTTCTATGCTAGAAGAACTAAAATTTTGAATTTTCTTGTTTATTTTGAACCGTTTTCAAAACATAATAAAAGTAATTTGCCTCTGTATACATATTATCTAGAAAAATAGGTTCAACGATAAAATAAAGCTGTTTATCTAATAATCGTTCGATTAATGTGCTCAAAAACTGACGAAAACGATTGACTAAATCCATACTTTTTTCGACCAAAACTTGTTCGGTATCGGGCGTAATGTCAATCATTCGATATTCGTTGATGATAGTTTGAAATTCCTCTACAAATGCATCCGCAATTTCATGGACATCTTCATGAATAGGATCGACTAATCCACGGACAAACATGGCTTCCTTTTTCATCGCAACATGAAACCAATATTCATAATCGATCGCAAATAAAGGATCAATATTGTCTTTTTGAATGAGCCTTTCTAAATTCTTTTCAAACAACCTAGCTTCTTCGATCATATAATCAAACAAGCTAGGATAACTATAAGAAAATAGTTCATTTTGACTTTGCTGTAAACGAATATCTTGACATAAACCTATCAAATCATTGGTAATTTGATAAGCTTGTTGATTGATATTACTCAACGTTTCCATCAATTCTGCACTAGGATTTTCGATCACACCTGGTTGTAATTTCACTTCTTGCTTTGTGATATCCGTATCGATCTTGATTGGAAATAACTTTTCCGTCAATTCCTCACAAGTTAATGTATACTTCGTCACTAAAATTTCACTTTCAATAGCAAAGGCATTAATGCCTCCATTCGCATATTTCAAAACCTCTCTTCTTAATTCTTCCGCATGAAATCGAATCCCCTCTGCTTTCGTTTTATATTCTTGTTCATTTTCTAAAAATGATAACTGAATATTCATGCAAAATTCTTGAATCGTACGTAAATAATAAAGATTATCAATCAAAGATTCTTGCACAAATAAAACGTCATTTAACATACTATCACCTCTATCAAACTATATGTAATAAAAAGAAAAAGCATGTATCAATATTCTCCACTTGACACATAATAAAATAATTTTTTAAAAATATCATCTTTTTTCGTCCTTTTTTTCAAATTATTTGTCTAATAGAGTAGAAAAGAGGAAAAATATGACAAACCATAAAACTATTTATACCAAAAAAAGACGTTTAAAGAAAAGTGTTATCATAATTAGCGGTATTGTACTACTAACAATTGCTACTTATTCTACTATTTCGTTATCTTCCTCGATTCTCGCATGGAATGATAAAAAAACACCTCCTAAAGATATTCCAAATAAAGATATCCCGAATGATGTAGTCGAACAACCAACACCTAATGACCAATGGAATGATCCTGTAACCGACGACTATTTTAAAGATGCTCTATTTATTGGTGATTCTCGCACACAAGGATTTATTATTTATACAGGACTAGAAACCAACGCTTATGTTTCTACTGGTCTTACGGTCGATACTGCTTTAACCAAAGATATCGGATTTGATCAATATGGTCATGCGACAACATTGGAAGAAGGATTAAAGCAAAATCAATACCAAAAAATTTACATTATGTTAGGTATCAATGAATTAGGTTGGATATATCCAGATATTTTTATCGAACATTATCAAACGCTGATTGAAACAATTCAATCTCTAGAACCTCAAGCTGACATTTATGTTCAATCGATATTACCAGTCACTCAAGAAAAATCAAATAACTCTATTTATAATAATGACAAAATTAATACATACAACGATCTTATTAAGAAAATGGCCACTTCTTTGAACATTACTTATTTAAACGTTAGAGAAATCATGGAAAACGAAAATCATGTATTACCTGAAGAAGCCACTAGTGATGGTATTCATCTAACGCAAAGCTACTGTCAAAAATGGTTAGAATATTTAAAAACTCATACATTGAAGGAGAAATAAAATGAAAACAAAATTATTGATTATCACACTTTTATTATTATCATTAGTCCTATCAGGATGCAGTCAAAAAAACGTAGAAATCGATACCGAACAATTATTGGAAGAATTACAAGAACAGCTTCCTTTTGCTGATCAATTATCTCCTATCAAAGAGAATATGATTTATCACTTATATCCTATCGATTCAAAAAATGTAATGTCTATTACTGTTTTGACTTCTAGTGGTGCAACCGCAGAAGAAATCGCGATCATTCAAACATCAGATGTAGAAGAAGCCAAAAAGGCAATCGATCAAAGAATTGAAACCAAAAGAAATGATTTTGCTAATTATTTACCGAAAGAAGTAGAAAAACTAAAGGATCCTGTCATCGTAACAAAAGGAAACTATGTTATACTATGTATAAGCGATGATTCAGAAAAAGCAAGGACGATCATCGAGAAATACTAGGAGGGATTTCCATGTTGAACAGCTATGACAAACAAGAACAATTCATCCGTTATTTAAAAGAAAACCAAGACCAATTCTATCGTCTTGTATATAGTTATACACGAAATGAAGATGATGCACTCGACGTCATTCAAGAAGCAATCGTAAAAGCTTTAAAAAAATTGTTTACCCTCAATCAAACACAATATATGAAAACCTGGTTTTATCGTATCCTAATCAACGAAAGTCTCAACTTTATAAAAAAGAAAAAAAACTTGTCTTTTGCTAAATTAGATCCCGAAATGCTAACCTATGACGGAAAGGATAACATAAAATCGTTAGAAATTTATGAAGCTGTGTTTACTTTAAAATCGAAATATCGTGAAATTATCGTTCTTTACTTTTTTGAAGATATGACTTTCATGGAAATTGCTCGTGTTTTGAAAACACCACCCAGTACGATCAAATCTCGCTTTTATAAAGCTTTAGAAGCGTTAAAGAAAGAGTTAGGAGATGAATCCATCAATGAAAAATGCAAAAAAAATATATGACTCGATCATCGTTCCGGATCGTCTTACACAAGTGATCGAATCTACTACGAAGAAAAGAGTAAAAAGGACATATTTTCAACCATTGTTGACAATCGCAGTGACGACTTGTTTACTATTGATCGTTATCTTACCAAATATGAATTCCGTTATGGCCAAAGGTATCTATCAAATTCCTGTGATTGGTGATCTTGCTAGAATCTTTACTTTTCGTGATTATCACAAACAAGACGAATATTCTGTCATCGATGTTCGTATGCCAAAAATCAACAACACAGGAAATTCTCTCCTCGAAAAAAAAGTGAATGAAGAAATTCTCCTTCGCATTTCCGATATCATCAATGAGGTAGAAATAAAAGCGAGAAAATACAAACAAGCATATCTTGAAACAGGAGGAATCGAAAGTGAATTTCAACCAATCATTCTCCAAATTGATTATACCATTCAATCCTTAACCAATGAGCGCCTTTCTTTTGTTATTACAAGTACAGAAAGTTTTTCCTCTTCTTATACACAACAATTTTTCTATAATATCGATCTTAAGACAGGAAAAGAAATCACACTATCCGAAATGTTAGGATCTAATTATAAAGAAATCATTAATCGTTCGATTTACCAACAGATCGAAGAACGTATGCAACAAGATAACATGATATACTTTGATGGAAGTGATGGTATACCAGGATTCACAGGAATTCATGATCAACAAGACTTTTATATCAATGCGGATGGCAAAGTAGTCATCGTATTTGCCAAATATGAAATCGCTCCTGGTTACATGGGAATTCAAGAATTTGTCATCGATTAAAAAAGTAGGAATCATCCTACTTTTTATGTTGCAAACAAGATTATTTTCTTTCAAAATAAAATCCAAAATGATAAACTAATCAAAAAGGAGTCAGGATATGAAAGTAAATAACAATTATAACTTAGTTACCGAAGAACCATTAGTAGCACGTGATTGGAACTATGAAAAAAATGGAACATTATCCCCTTTTGAGGTTGCTCCCAAAAGTAATCGTAAAGTTTGGTGGAAATGTAGTTTCAATCCTCAACATGAATGGCAAGCTCGAATTAGTAATCGTACCATTAAACATGATGGATGTCCCAAGTGTTACCATGAATTAAAAGTATCTTTTCCAGCTAAAATCATCTATTTTTACTTAAAAAAACGATTTGAAAAAGCAGAGTGTGAATACAAAATTGGACCTTACCGTGTTGACATCTACATTCCTGAATTAAATCTCATCATCGAGCATGATGGACATTATTATCACAATCGAAAAGATGCTCATCAAAGAGAAAATCGGAAAGATGATTATCTTCAATCACATGGCTATCAAATCCTACGAATTAAAGAAATGAATACGATTCCTCCGAAGATCGTAAAATCAGACCATATCATTTATTATAAACATACGTATCAATATAAAGATAGTCTCAATCATCTAATTCAAGAAATTTTACGATACATCTCTCGCTTAACCAATTACTACTATGAATTAGATATCGATCTAGAACGTGACTATTTTTTAATCGATCAATTTTTCTTTCACGAAAAAAAGAAAAAAACACTCGCTTATATTGATCCTGAACTAGCAAAAGAATGGAGTCCTCATAATCCTATTTCACCTGACTTAGTATGTGGAAAAAGTAATCAAAATTATCTATGGATTTGTCCGAACTGCCATTATGAATATTCTGCCACTTTATCTAACCGCTTAAATGCAAAATCAGCCTGTCCTTATTGTTCAAATCGGAAAGTAAATAAAGACAACTGTTTTGCCACGAAATGTCCACAATTATTAAAAGAATGGGACTATGAAAAAAACATTGAAATATCTCCATATGAAGTAGTTCCAGGTGCAGAAAAAATGATATGGTGGAAATGTTCAAAGGGTCATTCTTGGCAAACCTATCTTTTTCAAAGAACTGGCAAGAAAAAAAGTGGATGTCCATTCTGTGCACATTTACAAGTATATGAAGAGATTTCTTTAGCTCATTGTTATCCTGATACTCTCATCTGGTGGGATCAAAAAGCCAATGCACCTATCACACCACATGATATCACCGCATATTCCAATAAAAAATTTTATTTTCAATGCCCAGTATGTAACCACTCATTTAAACGATCACCAAATGAATTTGTGCAACTGATGAAAGAAAACCGTTGTCCAAAATGCCGTCAAAGAAAAATACAGAATCGACAATTAAGCAATATTCGCAAATATTGGTCAAGTGAAAATCACATTCCTCTCGATCATCATTTACTAGCATCACAGGAGGAATATCTATGGGAATGTGAAAAACAGCATAAATGGTCCGCCACTATCACAGAAATGAAAGAACGGAATCGTAAATGTCCATATTGCGTTCCCAACACAACAAAAGATATCTTACCAGAATATCTACTAAAAGAATGGGACTATGAAAGAAATCATTCCTTAGATCCTAAACTTCTAACGATCGGAAGTGGTCGCAAAGTTTGGTGGAAATGTTCAAAAGGTCATTCTTGGCCTGAAACAATCATAAAACGCGCAGTTCGTCACTATGGATGCCCCTATTGTAGTGGTAGAAGAGCTAGTAAAGAATATTCTTTTCCAGCACTTTTTCCAAAACTATTAGAATATTGGGATGATTCAAAGAATAAAATTGACCCCTATACTTTAACGCCAGGAAGCGCTAAAAAATGCCATTGGAAATGCCCAAAATGTGGTTACGAATTTGAACGTAGCATCATTCAAATGATGAAAACATCGCGTTGTAAAAACTGTGAAAAACCAAAACGATACGAAAGTCTAGATCAAACAAGTCCAGAACTCATAAAAGAATGGAACACACAAAAAAATCCTCTTCCACCTTCTTCTTACAGTGGACACTCCAATCAACAGGTATGGTGGAAATGTTCCGTTTGTAATCACGAATGGAAAGCTACCATTTACAACCGTGCCGCCAGAAAAACCGGATGTCCAAATTGTCACAAAAAAAGATTTTCTTACAATAATCTTGTCACCATTTCTTAATTTCTTGTCTTTTAACTAGGAAGAATCATAATCTTATGACATCGTTTTGTGGAAATCATCACGTTTTTCTATTTTTTGATAAATTGTCTGAACCACATCAAATGGAAGTTGATACAATTCTTCTAAATGACGATATTTGTTTCTATTTTGTCCTGGATTTAATGGAATACCAGTCGGTGTCATATCCATTTTCTTATATTCTTTTTCAATAATATAGTTAATCATATGAGTATAAGTAACATTTTGGTGTTTTAAATATGAGCTTTTCTCTTTTCGTTCCGAAATCATCGATTGTGTAACAGCAATATTCTTTCGAACGAAAGTGCGTTTATCTTTTAATATAACATCTAATTCTTGTAACAATTCTATATCTTGTTTTTTTCTAGATGAAGCAAGCATTTCTTTTAAATCATCCAATGACACACGTTCTACGTTCATCTTACTAGCTAATTCCCATAGGTTTCTTTCGACAAATGAACTCAACAAAACAATTTTTTCCGTAAATGACTTTTGTAATTCATGAATCGTCATGACAAACTGTTCTAATTTTGTCTTTGTAAGATCCAGCGACTGCAACTTATTCATCAATAAAAATGGATGACAATAAATATGTTTTTTAGTATTTTCCCTATCCTCCTGAGTCTTTTGCAATTCTTGCTGATCCTTTATTTTCACATCTTCTAATAGCTGATAATGTTGTTTCAATTCTTGAATCTTATCATATGCCCCCATTATTTCTATTACCATGTCTTTGATAGTTATTAATTCTTCAAATTTTTGACGAAATCGATAAACAAACAAAATATGTTCTAGTTGTGCAATCATCTGACAAAGTTCCTGTTCGTTTCTTTCTTCTAATACTAACTGTTCTTGTAATTTCAAAATTTCCTTATCAATATTTTCCTTTTCCATACAACCCCTCTTTTCAAGTAGTGGTTATTATAGCATATTCTAAAAAAAATGCAAATTGAAACGATCTTTACCTTCCATATAACAATTTTGATCCATATTAAAAAAGACCAACTGTATTAAGTTGATCCCATCGATAAATTACTATATGTTTCACCATAATGAATTAATCTAAAACGCCAATCTACTCATATAAAACTAATTATTATAAAAATTACAATAAAAAACCCGTTCCCCTCCCTCGTAAAATAAAGGAAAAATCAGTGTTTTCACTGACAGAGGATGGTGATGCGGACACTTAACATCAGTTTGGGAGATAAGATCTATAATCTTTTAAAATACTTTAGCAAAATAAATCTTGTTTAGCAATATTATAATTTCTAATATCTCCAGCCCATCTATAAATATCTTAAAAAAAAACTTATAATTGAATTTTAAATGATTGAAATCAAAGTTTGCTTTTATAGGCTCTTCATTGAACGGAACAGTACGTAATGTGACCACCCCTCGTTCAACATCATAAAGATCCTTTTCATGTGTAATATTAAGTTTATTAATCGAAACATTAGAATCTTTATAACAATAATTTGCAGATTTTCATATATGTATTTATCTTTATTATATATAAATTTTCCTGTACTTATCAATTATTTTTTTCTTTCAATATTAAAGTTTGTTTTACCCGTGTAACAATTATATAAAATAGATTGATAATTTATCTTTTTCTGCATGATAGTTTAATCACTAGTAGTAATAATACATTCAAAGTTAGAAGTAGAACAATTAATGAAAGCTGAGCTGTTATTTCCATCAATCGTTACATAACCATAATATAATATTTCGTCATTATCTATATCTTCTATACTAGTTATTAAAAAAGGATTAATTTTATTATCTACTTGATATTTAATTTCTTGTATTTTACTTCCCTTTCCCTTTAATTCAATTTCAAATACCATTGGTGAATCACCATTACCTATACCATATAATTTATTCTCATAAAACCTATATACAGAATCCCTATTATATGATTGTTTTTGGTTATACTCCAAAGTCTCTAATAATATATAATCGTTTTCTCCTACTTTATAAAATAACCCAGTTAAACAAGATTCATATGATGATGGAGCTATATCCACTAAAGCATATATTTCTTTTCCACGTTCCCCACTGTAATATATATACGTATTCAGATCTTTATCTTTTAAATCATAGTGTTCAAAATTACTGTCTTCTTTTGTACAACCAGTAATTACCAAGCCGACCATCAAAAAAAATAATAACAATATTTTTTTCATCAAATTCTCCTTTACAAATTACATTTAATATTATAACTTGTAATTATAATATCATAAAAATGAACTCAAAATAGTTTCTTATTTATGTAATAAGTTATTTTTACTATTCTAAATAGTTCTTTTTATATAATGAAATGATCATAATAAAAAAAGATTTATTCTTTATAAAACAAAGAAAAAATCGAAATTTTCTTATGACACTATGATTTAAAAGATTACAAATTTGTTGTTTTATAATTTTTAATCATTAGTTTCATAGTAGTAAGATGCTTCTATTCCTTTAAAAAAACTTTCTAAACTTAAATCATCTGTTAAATTATTTTCTATTAAAGTTTTAATTTCTAATGTGTTAACTGGACTTCTTTCCATTGCTTGCAAATATAATTTTTTATCTATATTTTCCCAATCAACAATTTTATTCAATCTTTTTTTTAATATTAAATCTAACCAAATTCTCGTAGCGCGTCCATTGCCTTCCAAAAATGGATGCGCAATATTCATTTCCACATATTTATTAATAATATCGTCTAATGTATTTTCTTTCATGGTTTCTATTTTTTTCAAAATATCTTCTAAATATAAAGTAGTTGCAAATCTAAAATTTCCTTTGGAAATATTTTTTTTCCTAATTTGGCCTGCAAAACCATACAAACCATTAAATAAATATTTATGTATTTGCCTTAATCCTTTAACTGTACCAATTTCAATGCTATTAATGTCATTACTTGCAAATAATCTTTTTGCATTTTCTAAGCTTTTTTCATCTACTCTGTTCATTATTAGCACTCCTAGCAATTATTATATAAAAAAAAGATTTAAAATCTTTAAACTTCATCATGGCAGGGGAAGCAGGACTTGAACCCACGACATTCGGTTTTGGAGCAATTTTGTTATCGTGAAAGCTTTTTATCGTTCACTTCTTATACTTTCATATAAGTTCAGCATATCTTTTCATCTAAACAGATGTCGAGGCCTCTTGGATAGATTATATTCTAAATTAATAGGTTCACTATCTATGCGTTGCGTGTGTTAATACTTTTAAATACTAACTTCCACTCTGATTGGCTTGCCATAAAGGTTTAGCTTCCCAGTTTTTTTCCTCGATTTTTTACTAACATGATTGTTAGGTCGGCCATATTTAACCGACGTTCTACCAACTGAACTATTCCCCTATGCGTTAAATTATAACACATTTCATAAAATGTTACAACTATCTTTCCCAAAATATTAAAAAAACGTTAATTTTCATTTGGAATTCCGTTTTAATAAGAAAAGCGAAATTCCAAATGAAAATTTACGCATGATTTAGGCATATTTTAGTTGAAATTTAATAATTGTTGCTTTCCGTTAACTAATTTGGTTGTAATATCAGTATAATCTAAATATTCCAATGATTCATTATATTGTTTCTTAGCAAGTTCAAAATCATCAAATCTTAAATTTAATAAACCATTAACTATGTTGTCAACACCATTATCAATATATATGTCCACTATATATTGATTATCTAATTCAAACATAATTATCCCTTTCACAACATTGTTAGAAATGAATCTTTCATC
>CALVJD010000015.1 GCA_944332005.1 uncultured Bacilli bacterium | reverse complement strand
CATCAAAATACTTACTATCATAATCTTGAATATTCGTCGCATTGAATCCACTACTTCCATAAGTATTGGCTCGGTAAGATGCCATATATTCATTTGCTCCTCCTGACATATCATAGATGCCGGTAATATTTCCCGTTGTACTGGCTAGATATCCTAATTCCGTATTATATGCTTGATTATAATTACTCCCATTTCCATTGGTTCCTGGATATACACTTTGATTTAATGTTAATAAACTACTATTACCTGTAATATAAGAACTATTGTTATTGACATTGATTTCCCCATTGATTCCATAAATAGAATGACTTAAATAAGCAACTGCTCCCCACTCCGTATTCTTCATCATATGCGAATCATTCTCTCTTGAATAGTTATATGCATTCACAAACATATTATAAACAGTTTGATTTCGAATCGATGCTTGATTCGGTTTTACGGTGATATTAGTGATAGACCCGGTAGGTTCAAACTTCCCTACCCAGAATCCATTGACATCCATACTGATGAAAGCGGGATGCGTCATGTATTCACCATTATCGCATTCTCCACTCTCTCCACTTAACATTGGGGTTGCACATGATTCTCCTTCGATATCAGTCGTATTAGTCGTATCAAAGATAATGTTGATCGAATGAGCGAGTGTTAAGGTATCACTAACATTTACATTCCATAGTTGATACTTATATTTTGGTATCCATACAAAATAACTTCTAATATCACTTTCTAAAATGATATCTCCTACCTTGTATTCTTTACTTGGATGATCGATTAAATGAACCGCATTCGCCCACTCTTTCTTACAATAGTTATACCATTCCGTGGCTGTATCTGCATAGGTTACGGTTCCATCATCCGATAGTGTTACAGGAATTAAATCCGTTCCTAGATTGGGCTTTGCTACATTGTTACCATTACCGATAATACTTCCTGCATTCTCAGATAATTCATATAACTCATCGAGGGCTCCTTGGACATCGGTATTACTGGTTCCACTACTACTATTATCGTAACCTACTTCCTTTGCTTCATATAACGTTGTTACTCCATATACCGTTGTTCCTCCTAATATGAACATCAATAATAAGATCATCCCATATCGTATCTTCTTCATTTTATCATCCTTTCCAACAAAAAAAGGAAGGTATATAATACCCCCCCCCCGTGTGCATATTGCAATCAAAATCTTTCCTTTATTTTTCTTGCCTTCGCACACTATATTACTATTTTCTTACAATTTCATTTTAACAAATTTTATTTTATTTATCAAGTATCTATGATTATCGATATTTCGTTAGTTTTTTTTGTGGTAACTGAACCTCTAGTCTATCGTGACTAATTTTCATTTTGAGCGTCATACATGGAAAACTTTGTAGATGTATACAATCAAGGCTGCGTTTGAAATAAACATCATTAGTTCCATTCATAATATAATATGGACATAATAAATAATGAAGGAAAATATGGTAAAGAAGGAATTCACGTAATGTAAAAACAAAATCATTCAGCTCATCTTCATCTAAATTCTGATTATATTGTAACAGATAGTCTCCCCACCAATTAGATGCTTCCATAACAGTATACTGATAATTCCAAAATCTTTCTTCTGGCATTTTACTAATATTTTGAATAATTAATGTCCACTCTAAATATTGTTTCATAGAAATTTTTCGTTTTAATGGTAGTATAAGAAACCCAAATTGTGCTAATAAGTGAGGAAAAGGTTGAAAGTTTGATAACATATCATCATCAATCAACATCGTATCATGATCTTCACACAATATTGATTGGCATTCATATATTCCTTTATTACGGGAAGTAATATAATACGGGTTGTAAAAATCACCATTGTAAAGATAAATTTGTTCAATATTATAACGGTTCTTACTCATAATTACACTCACACAATCAATTTTATAGAGATATTACTCCATTTGATTAATCCCTTTCGTTTATATTTACTATACAACCCCTCTTACAATTAATTATAATGATTTTTAAAAGAAAGTCAAAAGAGTTGGGTATTTTATTCACACGCTTTTTATCACGAAGAATACATTATACTAGAAAACAAATGAAGGGGTGGATTAGATATGTGTAACAATAATTGTGATGATAACAAATGCATCGCAGAGATCTTAACTGTTATTAACATTTTACAACAAAATGCCGAATGTCCTGGTGATGCATGCTTGGATACTTGTGATAAAGGTTTTTTAGGATGTACTGCTACAACCGTTAGATGTAACACAAGACCAGTTATGCTTTATACTTGCTGTGGTAATGGAACACCATGGAGCATGCCAGTATCTAAAGATGCAAATGAAACAACGACATCCAATGTCTTCCGTGTAGAAAAAATCGATGGAAATTGTGCTACATTCCGTGTACTTGCACCAAATACCAATACTACAGAAGCTACGATAGCACCATATGTGGCAACCAATTCTTTCTTCACAATGTCACTTGATTGTCTTTGTGTTTTAAGATGTTTGCAAGATACGTTTGTATGCTTATCTTAAAAAAATCAAGAGATTCTCTTGATTTTTTTCTGCCTTTTAATTAGAAAATTCTATATCCATGATTTCGCTAATGGGTATTAATTCATTATCAATCGTAATCAAATGATTCATATTACGCCCAACTATTCGTTTATGTAATACTCCATTTCTAGTCGTAATATTGACATCAGCCTTATAAACATATCGAGGGGAATTAAAGACGGCATTGATTTTTTGATTGATATTTTTACCAATCATATTAACATTTCCACGTATCTCTTGTCGATCGGTATCTACTTTTTCTTCTTTTGAATAAAAAATAGTTTCATTATTTTTAAATTCTTTATCTACCTTATTGACAAATACATTAGGGAGTTTTTTATTCATTCGCATCACCTCTAATAAAATATATGCACAAAAATTTCAATCATGTGTCTCATCACTTCAAAATGTCTCTATTTTTTCTAAAATGGCCGATAAAATAAAACCCAAAAGCAAACAAAGAAGAGCGATGATAATCTCTTTTATCGTATAATTTCTCCGCCATGTTTCCATAAAAAGGAGTAAAATGGAAGAACAAGCAAATCCTAAAATCATGAGATAACTGATTTTTTCATGTTTATGGAGAAGAAAATCCATCAATTTCACAAAAAACAAAATACCAATTCCTAATCCTATTCCAAAAGGAAGTAAAACAGGTGTGTTTTGGATCAAGCTAGAAAGGTTCGAAATTTTACTCACAGAACCAATAATTACTTCGTAATAGCCTAAAATCATCAAAATTGCTGTACCACTGATTCCGGGAATAATCATCGTACCTGCATCGATAAATCCTATTATTCCTAAAAGAAATGATCCCCATAGTCCTGTTGCTATTTCATGATTACTTCCCTTTAAAAATGGAAACATAAGTAAACTGATAAAAGGAACGAGAAAGAATAACAAGTTGTTTTTCATATTCCCTTTCACCTTCTTATAAACATTGGGAATACCACCTATCATAAGTCCAATAAAAAGAAGCATTGTTGGTAAATAATAATGATTCAAAAAAGTCATAATCACTTTACTGGAAAACACAATAGCAATTCCAATTCCACTTCCAATTATCATTAAAAACGTACTATATTTTCTCACATGATCAAAAAAATGAGCAATCGCATTCAAACTTTCTTCATAGACATTTAAAAGAATGGCCAACATTCCTCCACTTACTCCTGGTAACATCTTTCCAATTCCTATTATAATGCCTTTAAAAAAAAGAATAATGGTTGCTTTCATAGTATCACCTATAAAAGTTTATGACAAAAAAAGAAAACTAGTCCAAAGAAAAAAAGGCTTTCGCCTTTTTATAGTAATGAGATCGTATTATTCGTTGCTGTCCCTGGTGAATTTGGCATTTCAGCCCATGTTGGATACCAATCATAATAATAACGAATTGTATAATTATCGACATAACCATAGTAAGCATTTGCACCACCAACGCTTGGATAAATAATTTCAATTTTCTTGACATTAGCAATATTTACTTTTTGACGACATCCATCGTTAGAAGGACAATTATAAGTATATTGATCACCATTACCACATCCGCTAGATGCTGTACAAGAACCATTAGAGGCCCTTTGGTGAATTGTTGCACACTGACGTCTTGTTCCATTAGTATAAGTACAATAAACAGGCATCGCCCTACGGCTACTATTAGACCAACTAGAAGAAGATTGATAAGCAGATAAATATAAATAAGTGACTGTTACTGGTTGTGTAAAAGTATAATTAATTAAAGTAACATTCCCACTGCGACCACTAAAATCCATGACCCCTCCACCATAAGCTTCTTTTAAATCTTCTTCTCTTTTAGCTACGTTTGTAACTGTAACATTGATCGTATAAGTTACACTAGCTCCCGTATATGGAGATGTACAGGTAACTTTATAACTATTGCCAGTAAAATTCGTCAAAGTGAAGGTTGTACTAGCTGTCCCATTACCAGTCGTACCATTACTGAATTTTATAGTAGGATTTGTAAATCCACTCACATTATTATATTTTGCAGTCGCCGTCAATGTAAAGGATTTTACCCCAAATGGCATCGTAATATTAACCGTATTACCACTCTTCGTAAGAGTACCATAATTACTTTTCAAACTAGCAAGTAATTGCATATCAGTTGGATATACCACGATTTTTCTAGTTTTAATAGTCGTGTTACCTGCTCCATCCGTAGCCGTATAAGTAATTGTATAAGCACCTACTGTTCCAAGGGTTAAAGAACCACTTGTCTTAATAGTGCATCCATTTGTATCCGTACAACTTGCACCCGTCATAAGATTATAAGAAGTCGTTGTAGGTGGAATTGCATCATCGGATGGAACAGTAAGACTTGGAGCTGTATGATCCACTTTAATATAAATTCTATCACTTGGATCAGATACATTTCCTGCCTTATCAACCGCACGAACACAATAACTAGAATTTTGATCAGTACTATAGGTATAAGAATCATTCAACTGCGTCCATCCTGTACTACAATCTGTCGAATATTCATAATGATCAACACCACTACCACCAATATCGGTAGAACTGAAGTTCCCTACCCAAAGATTCTCACCAATCTTAGCCCAATTTCCGTTTGTGAAATTGCTTCCCGATGAATTATTATATTTCATCGTATAAGTAGGAATCGATGGTTTACTATGATCAATATTCACATTGATCATAACAGAATCAGACACTTGACCAAAATTATCCTTTACAACCACTTCATATTCTCCTGATTCGGTAATCGTAAATTCATCACTCGTCTGCCAAGTTTTACCACCATCGATCGAATATCCACCGATTCCACCACCATTATCAATGGCATTAACAGTGATTGTTTGATTGTTACTAGTCCATCCGTCTACTATCCCAGTTACACTGTCGACTTCTGGTTTTGGAGGATAGTTAACAATAACAGTTAATATTAATACTTTTATATTCCCGGATACATCCGTCGCAGTATAGGTAAGTTTATTGGTTCCAGCCACACCTGGCGTTACACTACCAGAAACCGTAGCTTTTAAAATCGTTGAACAGCCATTTACCGTCGTATCTGTTCCACTTATACCACAACTGTTATCCGTTACTATAGCAGAAGGAGCCTTAAAAGAATCGAGTGATGCCATGATAGAAATAGTATGTGATTTGCTAAAATCCGTATCAGTCGTATCTGGAGGTGTATCATAAACAAGTGTAATCGTTGGAGGTGTTGTATCGACCACCACTACCTCGATCGTAACACTTCCCTCAATCTCTTTACGCGGATCAAAACTAGTATAAACTAATTCATAAGTCTTACCTACAATATTAGTTGGAAGATCAGATAAGATAGTAGTACTTCCCTTTTCATAAATGACAGGACCACTTACTTCCAACTCTGTACCCGTACGGTCATGAGCTGTCACACGCGGAAATTGATAAACGGTGTTAACTTCAGCCTCATCTTTTAACCCTTCAACATCTTTAATTCCTTCTACGGTAAAAATAGGAGCATATTCTGTACTCTTTAAAGTCTCACAATCGGTATCATCATAATAATAAACATATTGGACATTATGAACGTCATAAGTAATCACCATACATCCATTCATTTCCTGATTATTACGTGGATCTAATACATCTTCATCTTTAATATATCCACTCACTTTTAAATCGGGAATCGTAAGAAAGGTCGTATCAACTTCATCATTAGGAAGCAAATCGGTATTTGCAATTGCCCATTCTTTCGTTTTAGAAATTAAACGATTCACTTGTTCTTGATAAGCTTTCTCACGTGATTGACGAATCATATTGTTTACAACCGGAACCGCAATCAAAGCAATGACTCCAATAATGACAATAACCGCCAATAATTCGATTAACGTAAAGGCTCTTTTTTCTTTATCTGTCATAGTAACCTCCCTTTATGTTCATTTTATATTATAAAGGAGTTTCACATAATTTACAAGGGAACCAAAAAAGATTATACAAAAAAAGTATTTTCAAAATACTTTTTTACGTTTCTTTGTAAAAATAGATAGTAAAAGAATAAAAAATAGCGAGAATCGTAACACCAACATCGGCAAATACAGCGTGCCAAATATTGGCAATTCCGAAAGCACCTAATAACAATATAAACACTTTCACTGCAATCGCAAATATAATATTCTGCCATACTACTTGCTTTGTTTTTTTTGAAATTTTAATGGCAGTTACAAGACGAGATGGTTCATCATTCATGATGACCATATCACTTGCCTCGATCGCAGCATCACTTCCAATACCTCCCATGGAAACACCCAAATCCGATAATGCTAAAACGGGAGCATCATTCATACCATCACCAATAAATACTACTTTCCCAAATGATTCTCGTTTCAATTCTTCCATCTTTTCTACTTTTTCCTGAGGAAGCAACTCGGCATAAAATTCCTTAATACCAATTCTTTTTGCGACTGCTTTCACATTATCACTACTATCTCCTGACAACATAACAAGTCTTTCAATTCCCAATGACTTTAAACCATCCACAAATACTTTTGCATCTGCTTTAATCTCATCATTCACCACAATGGATCCCACATATTGCTCATCATAAGCAACATATAACACCGTTCCAATCGTCTTCTCTTTTTTGATCGTAATATTGTGTTCTTCCATAAATGACTCATTCCCAACTAGAATTGTCTTCTTCTGAAATTTTACAGAAATCCCCTTCCCTGCAACTTCTTGATAGTCACTTAATAAGGAAGAGTCAAACGATTTTGTCATCGCTTTCTTGATCGGATAAGAAAGAGGATGATTACTATAACTTTCGGCTAGGGCCGCATACCATAAAACATCGTTTTTCTTATAATGTGGGGCAGGAGTGATTTTCGTTACTTCAAAACTCCCTTTTGTAATCGTTCCCGTCTTATCGAACACTACCGTTTTTACTTCATTTAAAGTTTCAATATTATTGGTTCCTTTCATCAGTACTCCATGTTTAGATGCTAATCCAAGACCACTGATAAATCCAAGGGGGATTGAAATGACTAAGGCACACGGACACGAAACCGTCAAAAAGACAAGTCCACGATATAACCAAGAAGAGAAATCTCCACCAAGTAAAATGGGAATCAATACAATGAAAACAGCTAGCAAAACGACAATTGGCGTATAATAACGAGCAAATTTAGTGATAAATTGTTCTGTTTCTGTCTTTTTTTCACTCACATCTTCCATCAAATCTAAAATTTTAGATACCGTTGATGTCGTAATATCGTTCGTAATACGAATGGTCAAAAGACCATCCAAATTAATACACCCACTCGTGACAGTCGCACCCATCGAAACATGAGATGGCATCGCCTCTCCAGTAATCATCGAAGTATCAAGAGTACTTTCCCCATCAAGTACAACACCATCAAGAGGAATTCGTTCTCCAGGTTTTACCATAACAACGTCATCTACTTTGATCTTCTCGACTGCTACTGTTTCTACTTTATTTGCTATCTTTAAATGTGCTTGGTCACTTCGAAGACTCGCAAGAGATGTAATCGCCCCCTTCGAATGTTCTACAGCACGATCTTGAATATATTCACCGATTTGAAAAAATAACATAATGCCCGTTGCTTCCGGATACTCCTTAATCGCAATTGCTCCAATCGTTGCAACTGCCATCAAAAAATGCTCATCAAATAACTTACCATGAAAAATGTTTTTAAACGCTTCCACGATCACTTCATAGCCAATAATCAAATAACTAAATAACTGTAACACACAAGATACCATTTCGTGATCGTAAAACAAAAGCCCACCAACAAATAAAATCCCACTTATCATAATCTTATATAATTTCATGTCAATTTTTGTGGTCATAAACTGCCTCCTTTATATACTCTATCCAAGTATGATCATCTTTTGGATATGATCTACCCTAAACTAGTTTTCCCCTTTTCTGTTAAGAAAAAAGAAAGAGTCTTAATTCTTCCTAATACGCAAAATATAATACATCAAAGAAATTCCAATAATGACAATTGCAAGACCGCCAATAATAAAACTTGTTTCATTAAATAAGACAATCGAAATGAGTCCCATAATAAATCCAATAAATAATCCAATTAGAAAAATTCTCTTTTCTTTTGTCATATAAATTCCCCTCTATAATTCAATATCGACGATATGTTTTGGCGCTCTTTTCTCTTCCGGTGGAGGTGTCATATAATCAGGGCCAAAATGAGCAGTCAAATAATGTTTGTCATTGTTAGGAACCGGTAACATATGTCCCTCGAAAGATATGCGTTTTGTCGGAAAGACATCCGTATATAAATAGCGATATGGCTTAAGTGGATTTCGGTAAGTCCAAGTAAGATCATCTCCAATATATTTAGAATGACGATTAAGCTTTCCATTCAATCTTGCTACACCACGAAACATGTGTTTTAATAATTTAGGATTCAAATGAATATTTTCAAAAAAGATAATAATAGGAGTTAACATCATATTCACAAGGCGAAGTGGTAAATCAGGAAGCGTATGTTTTGCCATATAATCATATAAGAAAACATCAATAAATAAACCATCTGAATCTTTACATTTATTCTGAAGCAATGTATTGACTTCTTTTAAATATGTTCCTTTTTTGCGAATCTTCATCGCTGGCCATGTTACAATATACTTTTTGTTTTTCTCAAAACAATGAAAAACATATTGATCAGGTAAATCACGTTCCAAAGCCTCGATAAACTTAGGAAACTCACTTGCCATCATTCCAATATCTAAATCATCATCCCAAGGGATAAAACCATGATGACGAACCGCTCCTAAAGCTGATCCCGAAACTAAAAAATATTCAATATGATTTTTCTTACAAACCTTATCGATATCGAGCATCATTTCCAGCAGAACCTTTTGAACATCACGAACAGTAATCGCCTTGCCATCTTCTTTCTTCTTCAATATGTAATCCATGTCATCGCCTCATTTTTCATTATTTTCAGTTTATCACATATTTTTGCTAGAAGCAAGAAGCTCTATTTGATTTCCTCTATCTCTGCCAAAGGAAGCTGATCATGATCTTTTTCTTCTCGCTCATATACAATCCAAATGATTAAAATCATCACAAGTATCGCAATCAACATCATCATAATCGGATATTCTTTTTTTATTCTTTTCATCTCATCACCATTATCATTATAAATAAAAAATGTGATAATTTTTTGAAAAAACAACTTTTTATATGATGAAGAAATATACAATATCAAAAAAGAGGTATATAATACCCCTCCCCCGTGTGCATATCGTAAACAAGAAATTCTCGTTATTTTTCATACCCTCACACACTATATTACTATTGAATCTACAAATATTTTAACATATCCAATTTAAATTGACAAGACGAAAAAAATGCACATCGTGCATTTTAGTCGATATTTATAACATTTTTAGATCTTTCTTTTTTAGGAACAACTAACGTCAACATTCCATCTTTAAATTCTGCTTTAATATGGTCACTATCAACATCACCTACATAGAAACGACGTTCAACTTTTCCATACACTCTTTCGCGACGGATATAGTTTTTATCCTCATCTTTTTCTTCAGAATTATTTGCTTTTTCAGCTGTAATTGTTAGGTAACCGTCACTACATTCTACATTGAGGTCTTCCTTTTTAAATCCAGGAATATCGGCTTCAATATGATAATTACCATCCTTTTCATAAATATCACAATTCATAATAGCAGAATTTTCATTAAAGAAACTATCAAAAACGTTATCTAAATAAAATCTCTTTGGTAGCATATTCATATATCTATCCCTCCTAACATGATCAGTATATCACTATTTTTAGCACTTGTCAATAGTGAGTGCTAAAAATAGTGATACATTTTTATTTTATGCAAAAAAGAGCAAAAAATACTATGGTGTAAGCACGAGGCGGAACGAACTGATGCTGCTAGACGTGCCAGTGCCGCGAACGAAGTCGAACTGGCCTGCGAGTACACCACTGCCGTGATTGCCGCCTCGACTGAACCATGGATTGGACGACTCCACAAACGGAGAATGGTCGGAATACCACTTGTTATGTGGTCTTGATTCCCCATCACTATCGGCAAAGGCTACAAATGGTCCCATTGCCCCTGTCGCATCTCCTAAGATTCTATTTTGATAAGTCGTTTGACTGCTATTACTTAGATACACA
>CALVJD010000014.1 GCA_944332005.1 uncultured Bacilli bacterium | reverse complement strand
ATAATCAAAATTTGATTTTTTCAAAATTTCACTTGTGTGAAATCTTTTTGGCGTGGGTTTCTTTCCAATTTCTAACAAACTATTAAAATTTGTAAAATTACTATTGACTTTTAATAGTTAGTCTCCTAAATAATCTTTTAAAATACTCGCAAACACTTCCATCGTGTTCAACACTTCATCGATCGTGTTTTCTGGCCCTCCACACTCTAATAAAATCATATTGGGACTAAAATCTTGATTATAAATTCCGTTATAGCCTTTTCCACCATGCGTAATAATACCACGGCTAAGACTTGGATACTTTTCATTTACCATTGTATTTAATTGCTTTGCTAATGCAAGATTCGCCTCATAATGATCATGATCGGTTCCTACGACAAATAAAATTCTAGCATAATTCTTTCCATTCATAGTAATGGTACCCGTCGTTTTATTAATCGCATCACGATGAACATCGATATAAAATTCCAACGTAGGATTTTGTTCTTTAGCAGCTTCGATATAATACCTACTTGCTTTATAACTATTATTATAATTCCAACTATTAATACGCATAAATTCCGTAATATCCGCTTCTTCTGCTATAGTAGGAATTCCTAAATCATTTAATTTTTCTTTTAAAATATATGACGCCATCATAACATTAGGGGTAATATTATATGCTTCCAGATTCGTTTGACTATAGTTTTCTAATTGATGAGAGTTATAAATATAGACACGGGGGCTAGTATTTTCTGTTGGATTCGGATCTTTAATATGACTCGTAATCGTTTCTAATTCTTCGACATTGCTATAGTCATCACTATGTACTACCGCAGCAAGATCACTCTTATAATGAAAGCCATTTTCTAAAATAGTAAGAGGATTACTAAGATCGATATTCGATAATAAAGTACTGATACGATTGACGATGTTTTTAGAACTTTTTTCATATAACATCAAGTGATTAGAGTCCTGTAATAATGCTTTTAAAAATGCTTCATTAGAAGTTGCTAATTTTAAATTTCCTAAAACGCCAATCGTCACTTGATAGACAAAATAAATAATGAAAATATAAAATAAATATTTTACATGATGTTTTTTCTTCTTTTTTGCAACAAATCGTTTGGCCAATAGAATCACCTCTACTCTACTATTAGGATTATATGTGATCAATCTTTCAAATATTGTCAAAAAAAAGATATTTCCATATCTTTTTCAAAATATTATTTTTTGACTTTTTCATGAAGAGCTATATTAATACCTCTACCAAGTATTTCACTCAAATGATCGATCGTAAAATCAACTTCTTTTGGTGTTACCATCAAGTTATATCCAATCGGAGTCAAAACTTCAAAAATGAGTTGTTTCACTTCATGTTCTTGTAGGGTTCCTAACATTCCTAACCATCTTTTTTTATCCTCTTCATCTGTTTTAATTTCTTTATGTTTATAATTATGCATAAAAGCAGGAATTAATTTATGAATAGGGTCATTCATATTTTCTTTGGTATAAGCAAAATGACGATACATATACTGAATCGTATCCGAAACGATCGTAACGGCATCGACAACGGTTGGTACTCCAATCGATATGACAGGTACAGACAACGTTTCCAAACTAATTTCTTTTCGTTTATTTCCTACGCCACTACCAGGATGAATCCCCGTATCAGTCATTTGAATCGTATGATTGACGCGATCGATCGATTGACTAGCTAACGCATCGACAATGATCAAAAAATCAGGTTTTAACGTTAAAACCGCACTTTTGACAAATTCACTTGTTTCAATTCCTGTCTCACCCATGACACCTGGTGAAAAGGCACATACAGGACGATATCCATCCTCCACTTCTCCATAGTAAAACAAATGATTGGTAACCATTACATGATCGACCGTAAGTGGTCCTAAAGCATCTGGAGTTGATTTCTGATTACCTAGTCCTACAACGAAACAGGTCGCATCTTTCTTAATTTTTAATTGCTCGATCATCTTTTTTAATTGTTTAGCGAAAGATCGAATCAATTTCTCTTGATTTTCATGATCGGTAACATCATCAAATTCAATTGTAATATAAGTTCCTGGTTTCTTTCCAATCTCCTTACTCCCTATTTCATTTACTTTCACAGTTGTGATGCGATTACCACTTTCCGTATATTCCTCTACTTCATACCCTTTTTCACTCATCTGTTCAATTGTTTCTAGCGCTAGATCGGTACGCAATCCATATTTTTCTAAATCTATTTCATGACTCATCGTATCACCTCATGTTTATTTTTACCAAAAAGTTATGTTTTTATTGCATTTTATTTAGAAATTTGTTAAAATTGTTTATAGCGAAATGACTTGGAGGTGAAAGATATGCCAAACATGAAAAATGCCGTTAAGAAAGTAAAAGTAAATATTAAGAAAAATGAAAGTAACAACGAATATGAAGCTAGTATGAAAACTGCTATCAAAAATGTCGAAAAAGCCGTTGCGAATAAAGATAAAGCAAAAGCAGAAGAAGCTTTGAAAGTAGCTATTAAAAAAATCGACAAAGCTGCTAGTAAAGGTGTTGTAAAAGACAATTATGTAGCACGTAATAAGTCACGTTTATCTAACAAGGTAAATCAAATGAACTAAGGTATACATCGTATATCTTTTTTTATGTCAAACAAAAAAATTGTTCATTAAGCATCATAAACCTATCTAAAACATGCTATAATAGTAGTGGTGAGAGTATGGAAGCAAAAAAACACTCTTTAATCGAAAAAGGAATTGCGATTTTCCTTTTCTTAATACTAGTAATACTGGTTTTATTCGGTAGACAAATCATCAATTATCTCATGGTCAATATGATATACAAACAAGATGTTGTCATCTTAGATGCGAACCCATATCAAAAGCAAAATGATTTTGCTTTTGTTCAAACAACCACAAATTTTTCTCCAAAAACACGTACTGATATTATCAATATTATCTATACTGTTTTAAATAATGGATGGGATGATTTTACTTTTTACTGTGACTACGAAAATTGTATTCAAGATGTAAACGATATCACGAGCGATAATTATCTACTATCTAATATTAACAATTTTGTTCATCCATATAATAGCTTTAATCGTATTTATGTTACGACTAATAATTTTGGAAAAGTGAATATCAAGATCGAACGATTATATTCCGAAGACGAAATTAAGGCCATCAATCAAAAGGTAGAAGAAATTTGGAACGCAGAAATCGATGAAGCAATGAAAGAAGAAGAAAAAATCAGGGTAATTCATGATTATATTATCAATCATACCGTATATGATATAGAGCGTGCCAACATCATCGAAAATGGACTAGATGATAGCAATCCTACTTATCAATCACACATTGCTTATGGGCCACTGATAGAAGGATATGCCATTTGTGGTGGATATAGTGACGCCATGGCAATCTTCTTATATAAAATGAATATCCCAAACTATAAAATATCAAGCGATGAACATGTTTGGAATTTAGTAAAATTAGATGATAAATGGTATCACCTGGATCTTACATGGGATGATCCGGTCATCCTAACTGGTGAAAATTTATTAATTCATAACTTCTTTTTGATCGATACACAAGAACTTGCCAAAAACCAAACCACACAACATCTATTTGAAAAACAAATTTATATGGAAGCACAATAAAAGGATGAAACTCATCCTTTTTTATGATTGCTTTTTGATCATTTTTAGCACTTCTCTAATCGTATTTTGAAAGCACTCAAAATCGACAGAAACCCAAACAACTGGAAGTTGGTGACGAAACCAAGTATATTGCCTTTTTGCATAATTTCTACTATGTTTTTTCATTAAATCAAGGCACTCTTTCAAAGAGGCTTTTTTTTCAAAATAAGGAAATAACTCTTTATAGCCAATTGGTGTCATAACTGCTTTAGAACGAATCTCTGAATCAAATATGTTTTTAGCTTCTTCTAACAAACCATCTTTTACCATTTGATCTACACGATCATCAATCCGACGATAAAGGAATTCACGATCCGTAGTTAAGCCGATAAAAATAGCATCATATAAAAGCGTATTCGTCTTTTCTTTAGTACTATAAGGTTTCCCTGCTTGATCCATATATTGTAAAGCGCGAACGATTCGTTTACGATTATGAGGATGTATCTTTGTATCAGGATCTCTTTCTATTAATTTTTGCCACAATTCTTCTTCGGTTTCTTTCATATAATCATAAAGATTATCTTCTTTTAAAAATTGATAATCATATAAAGCAGCCTTGATATAAAGACCTGTTCCCCCAACTAAAATTGGTTGCTTTCCACGCTTTTCAATCTCTTCTATTTTCTCTCGACAATCTCTTTGATAATCAAAAACGGTATATTCTTCTGTCACTTCTCTGATATCCAATAAATGATGAGGAATACCGGATGTTTCTTCTTCAGTCACTTTGGCTGTAGCAATATTTAATCCTTTATAAATCTGTGTTGAATCCGCATTAATAATTTCTCCATTCAACTTCTTAGCCAGTGCGATGCTAAGAGCTGTTTTCCCAACACCAGTAGGTCCTACTATCACAATAATTTTCATAAATCCGTAATAAACATACTGTCCCCAAACGAAAAGAAACGATAATCTTCCCTGACAGCTTCCTTATAAGCATTTAAAATATGTTCTTTTCCTGCTAATGCACTTACTAACATAACAAGCGTTGATTTGGGCAAATGAAAATTCGTAATTAAACTATCAATAGCCTGAAATTCAAACCCTGGATAAATAAAAATATCGGTCCAACCACTACATTCCTTAAAGGTACCATATTGGTGCATAATCGTTTCTAACGTACGCACTGAAGTCGTTCCAACACTGATGATACGACGATGTTCCGCTTTCGCACTATTTAATATTTCAGCCGTCTCCTTACTCATCATGTAAAATTCTGAATGCATCTTGTGCTTTGTTACATCTTCAACATTCACCGGTCGAAACGTTCCAAGTCCAACATGAAGAGTGATCGTGACAATCTGAATTCCTTTTGCTTTTATTTCCTCTAATAATTCTTTCGTAAAATGTAGTCCAGCCGTTGGAGCAGCCGCACTTCCTTCATTCTTTGCATATACTGTTTGATAACGATTTTGATCTTTTAATTTTTCATGGATATAAGGCGGTAATGACATTTCTCCAAGTTCATCTAATACCTCATATAAAATTCCTTGATATTGCAATTTTAAAATGCGAATTCCATCTTCCCGTTCTTCTAAGCATTTCGCTTTTAACTTCCCTTCTCCAAAATTCAAAATCGTTCCAACTTTTACTCGTTTTGCAGGCTTCGCTAAACATTCCCAAGTATCATTTTCACACTCTTTCAACATCAATATTTCTATATGAGCATGTGTATCTTCTTTTATTCCATAAAGTCTTGCAGGAATTACTTTCGTGTCATTCAAGCATAGTACATCTCCATCATGTAAATAATCAATAATATCATGAAAATGACGATGTTCCATTTTCCCCGTTTTTTTATCCAATATTAGTAAACGTGAAGCATCACGATTTTTAAGTGGTGTTTGCGCAATCAATCGTTCTGGTAATTCATAATCAAAGTCATCAGTTTTCATTATTTCACCTCATATCACTTAATTTTATCACAAAAGCAAAAGAAAAAAAACCTTATTTATAAGGTTAATCAATATTAATCAAATGTAACATAGCTCGTAAGTGCTAAGGTGCAAGCACAAGACGGAACGAACCACTGCTATGAAATGTTCCGGGGTTTCTAGCAAAATAAAACTGACTCGCAAGTACGCCAATATTGTGAAGACCACCTCGAAAAGTCCATGGATTAGACGAATCAACCCACGAAGAAATATCGGAATACCACAGATTATGTGGTCTCGACCCTCCATCTCCATCTTCAAATTTAATAAATGGTCCCATCTCTCCCGTCGCATCTCCTAAGATACGATTTTGATAACTACTTTCCG
>CALVJD010000013.1 GCA_944332005.1 uncultured Bacilli bacterium | reverse complement strand
CACACTATATTACTATTTTCTTACAGTTTCATTGTAACAGATTTATTTCTTTTTGACAAGTATCAATCATCCATACTTAAAACGGATAGGAATGCTTCCTGTGGTATTTCGACACTTCCTACCATTTTCATACGTTTCTTTCCCTCTTTTTGTTTTTCTAGAAGTTTTCGCTTACGAGAAACGTCTCCGCCATAACATTTCGCTAGAACATCTTTTCTAACGGCTTTAATATCAGCACGAGCAATTGCTTTATTACCAATACAAGCTTGAATTGGTACCTCAAACTGTTGTCTTGGTATTAATTTGCGTAAGTTTTCTACGACCGCTTTTCCACGTTTATAGGCAAAATCGCGATGGACAATGACACTTAAGGCATCGACGATTTCCCCATTTAAAAGAATATCCATTTTGACAAGGTCACTTGCTTTATAACCAATTGGTTCATAATCGAAAGATGCATATCCCTTCGTTGTCGATTTCAATCGATCAAAAAAATCATAGACAATTTCTGATAAAGGAATGTCATAATGAATGTTGACTCGCTTTTGATCCAAATATTCCATCGATACATAACTTCCTCGTTTATCTTGACATAGTTCCATAATAGGGCCAATATATTCTGCCGGAACGAAAATATTGGTGCGAATATACGGTTCTTTGATTTCTTTAATGCGAGCTCTCTCTGGCATCTTGACAGGACTATCGACCATAATATGTGTATGATCGGTAAGTTCCACATCATAGATAACTGAAGGACTTGTCGCGATCAAATCGATATGAAATTCACGTTCGATTCTCTCTTCGATGATTTCCATATGAAGAAGGCCTAAAAAACCACATCGAAAACCAAATCCTAAAGCTTTACTTGTTTCTGGTTCAAATTCTAGTGCCGCATCATTCAATTTTAATTTTTCTAAGGCATCGCGAAGTTCTGGATATTTACTGGATTCAATTGGATAAAGTCCACAAAAGACCATTGGTTTCATTGGTTGATACCCCGGCAATGCATCTTTAGCAGGATTATTTTCTAAAGTTATGGTATCTCCTACTTTTACATGTTCAATTTTTTTAATCGAAGCTGATAGAAAGCCAACTTCGCCCACACTCAATTCTGAAACTAATTTTTCGTTTGGTGTATGCACCCCTACTTCTACAACATCATAGGTAGATCCTGCTTTCATCATGCGAATTTTATCACCGACATGAAGAGTACCATTGACGATACGGACTAAAGCAACAACACCACGATAAGGATCATAATAACTATCAAAAATAAGAGCTTGCAGAGGTTCTTCTTTCTTTCCACTAGGAGCCGGAATTCGCTTAATAATCGCTTGAATCAAGGAATCGATGCCAATTCCGTTTTTAGCGCTCGTCAAAATAATTTCTTCTTCTTTAAAACCTAAAGTGTCAATCAATTCTTTCTTGACTTTTTCAGGATCGGCATTAGGAAGATCAATCTTATTTACGACAGGAATGATCGTGAGATTATGATTCAAAGCAAGATAAAGATTGGCTAGTGTCTGTGCTTCGATTCCTTGAGCCGCATCTACAACCAAAATAGCACCTTCACAAGCAGCTAAACTTCGACTGACTTCATAAGTGAAATCGACATGACCTGGCGTATCGATCAAGTGTAAAAGATAATCTTCTCCTTGATAACGATAATGAAGTTCGACTGCATTGAGTTTAATCGTAATTCCACGTTCACGTTCGATATCCATATTATCTAATAGTTGATCTTGTCTCTCGCGTTCGGTAATTGCACCAGTAAGTTCTAATATTCGATCAGCAAGGGTGCTTTTTCCATGATCGATATGAGCAATAATTGAAAAGTTACGTATGTTTTCTTGCTTCATAAAACCACCTAAAACATATTATAACAGAATTAAAGACAAAGAAAAAGGTGTTCCTTTTTTAAACCAGAAAGAAAATAGAAAAAAACTTAATGTTTCCATTAAGATTCCATCCATTGATTAATCGCATTAAAAGTACCTTCTAATCCTTGTTTTACATATTTACCAATCATGGTCGATAGTTGTAATCCAAATTTAGAGACTTTATTATCATAGTTCTTGTTTTGATTCTCTAGATAATCTTCAATTTGAACATTTTTGCCTTCTGCAACATCTTGTTCAAATTTTTTGATTTGCTCGTTCGTGAATACGACTTTTTTATGTTCTGTAAATTCATAATAACCCGTTGCTTGTGATAAATAGAGTGTAAAAAAGGTCATGAGTAAAATCAAAAACAAAAAACGAAATATTTTTTTGGCTAATTTTTCTTTATCTTCTTTTTTCATATTTATTCTCGTATAATCAATCTTATAGAAATATTAATCTATTTGATTGATCCCTTTCTATTTATATTTTTGATTTATTATACTTCTAGTTATATAATAAATCATGCACTGTGGATTTGTTTCTATGCTATTACAGCCACCTTATGGACTGGTTCGAGGAGACTCAAACCACAGATTTTTAATTTTATTGTTAATTAGTTAGTTAACACGATAGTTTTACTATTGATGTTTTATTAAGTTACGAGATTACATGATTAGAA
>CALVJD010000012.1 GCA_944332005.1 uncultured Bacilli bacterium | reverse complement strand
CTTTCTCCTTTAGAAATGAGACAACAAATTATACAAAAAAAACAATATTCAATAATTACTTTTTAACTATATCATATTGCTTTTATTTTTTTATAAATTTTGTCTCACATCATTTACAATTATACAGACAAAATTTTCTTTTTCAAACATACTCCTCCTCTATAATTTTATTATAGCAATTTTTTTCATATTCGACAATTATTTTAAACAAAAAAGCAAGTTTCTTAATCTTGCTTTAATACCTCATAATATAACTTTTTCACTTCTTTCGGATTCAAATAGCGATATTCTCCCGATTTTAAATGGTCGACATCTAAAAAAGCAATGCGTTCTCTTTTCAATTTCAATACATCGTAACCAAGCGCTTCAAACATTCTTTTTACTTGATGATTTCTACCTTCATGAATAACTAGTTCCACCATAGAAGTTTGATTTTTTTTATCGACTCTACGTAGTTTCACTTTTGCTTTCGCCGTTTTTTTGCCATCGATCATAACACCATTTTTAAGTCGATAAATGGCCTCTCCAGTTAAGATTCCCTTTACTTTAGCAATATAAACTTTATCGATTTGATTTCTTGGATGCATAAGTAAATTAGCAAGTTCTCCATCGTTCGTAAGTAGTAGTGCCCCTGTCGTATCATAATCAAGTCTACCAACCGGATATAATCGTTTATCTGTATCGATAAAATCCAGTACCGTCTTACGATTTTTATCATCACTCGTCGTCGTGACAACACCTCTTGGTTTGTTCAGAAGAACATATTCTTTACTATCCTTTTTGATGAGTGTCCCATTAACGATAATCTCATCCGTTGGTGATACCAAAACACCCATCTTTCGAACTACTTCACCATTCACCATGACATGTCCTTTGATAATTTCTTCTTCTGCTTTTCTTCTCGAACAATATCCTGCATTTGCAATTACTTTTTGCAGTCTTTCCATTTCAACCACCTACGGGTCATTATACAGGAAAGTTAGCCAAAAAACAACTGTACGACGATAATACTTGCTACAATTCCCATAAAATCAGCAATCAATCCCGCTTTTAACGCATACTTTGATTTTACAACTCCAATACTTCCAAAATACAAAGTGAGGACATATAACGTCGTATCAGAAGAACCTTGAATAACAGATGCTAAGCGACCAATGAAACTATCTGGACCATACTCGGCAAAAAATTGATTCATCATCGCTAAAGTAGTACTTCCCGATACACTTCTTAAAAAAGCCATTGGTAATAGTTGAACAGGAAAATGAAGAAATTCAAAAAAAGGGGCGGCCCATTCAAAAATAACATCTAAAATGCCACATTTTAAAAGTAAATTAACGCCTAATAACATACCAAGCATACAAGGAAACAAAGTAAACGCTAGTTCAAAACTCTCTTTTGCTCCATCGACAAAAACATCGTAAACCGCCACTTTTCTCTTAATGCCATAACCAATTACCACTAAAACCAGTAACGGTATCATTAAATTAGATAGAACGCCGATCACGTTTTTTATCCCTCCTTGCATAATATCGATCGACAAAGACCGCACCAATTGTCGATAGAGAAGTAGCCAAGATACAAGCAAGTACTACTTCCGTAGGATTCGCACTGCCATGCATCATACGAAGAGAAATAATCGTCGTCGGTACGATCGTAACTCCACTTGTATTGATCACCAAAAAGGTAATCATACTTCTTGTTGCCATATCCTTCTTAGGATTTAACGTCTGTAGTGACTTCATCGCTTTTAAACCGAATGGTGTAGCCGCATTTCCTAAGCCAAACATATTCGTGATGATATTAGAAGCGATAAAACTGAGAGACTCATGACCTTTCGGTAACTCTGGAAATAACTTTGATAAAAAAGGAGCAACCGCATTACTCATCTTCTTTAATAAGCCAGATACACTAGCAATGTTCATAATTCCAAGCCACAGAGCCATCACTGGGAAAATTTTCATAACCATATCTAAGGCATCTTTGGTACTATTTAAAATTTCCGTATTGAGAGAATCCAATTTTCCTGTACAAAGAGAGTAAATAATACTGATGATGATAAAGAAAGCCCATATGAAATTCACCATAAATTTTTAAACCAACGACGAATCTTTTCAAAGAAAGATTCTTTTTCTTTCTCTATTTTTTTAATATAAACATCATCTTGATGCACCTCTTCATCCCCGATGATTACCTTCACTTTCCCAACGACATCATCTTCTTCATACTCTTTCTTTTTTTCTAGTTCGAACTTTAAACGAATCGTATTTTTCTCTGCTTCACTAAGTGGATAAGAAAAATCATTTTTTAAATATAATTGATAATTCAAATAATACGTCTCATTGTCTACTTCGACCTCTCCCTTTTTGAGTATTTGATAATTCGCATATTCCCCGTAAGCCTCTACATATAAATTTTTATGATCATTCCAATCATTAGAATCGTTCAAAGTAACGACGACAAGGTTTAATCCGTCTTTACTTGCCGTACTAACTAATGTACGGTTTGCAATTTCCGTAAACCCCGTTTTCCCACCAGTACAATATGGATAAATACTAAGCATTTTATTTTTATTTGGCCATACATAGTGATTCTTATCCGTACTAACCGCGTACTTTTTAGTTTTGACAATTTTCTGATACGTTTTATTTTTCATCGCATAACTGGTTAAAATGGCCATATCATAAGCAGTCGACAAATTTCCTTCATCTTCTTCATCCAAACCACTTGGATTATGAAAAATAGTATTAATCATACCAATCTCTTTCGCCTTTTCATTCATCATTCCCACAAACTCTTCCACACTGCCTCCAACATAATCCGCAATCACTAGAGCCGCATCATTCCCACTTCGAAGCATTAATCCGTAAACTAAATCTTCTAATCTCATATGTTCTCCAACTTGAATATAAATGCCAGAGCCATAAGCATCTAATACGACATCGTTGATTTCTACTTCATCATTTAATTTCCCACTTTCAACAGCTAATATTGCTGTCATAATTTTGGAAATCGAAGCTACACTACGCACGGTATGAATATTATTACCATACAAAATACGGTGACTATCCATATCCATTAGAATGGTACACTGCCCACTTGATTCAAATGCTTTTATGGAATACGGGCAAAGTAAAATACCAACCAATAATAATGTCCATAATTTTTTCATACTCTCACCTACATTAAGATATGAAAAAAAGGACTAGTATAGAACTATCCCAAAAAAAGAAAGCATGTTCCTTTTTCATGAAAAAAAGTCTAATCATAGACTTTAAATAAAAAGCTGAACAAGACGAATTCCATTGGCGACAAAGAAACAAATAATCATACCACAAATAGTGGGAATGAAAAATGATAAAATCGTCCATTTCCAACTTCCCGTCTCTTTTTTGATGGTAAGACAAGTAGTTGAACAAGGAAAATGCATCAAACTAAATAAAATCATACAAATAGCAGTAATAAATGTCCAACCATGTTCTACTAAAAGAAGACGCATCGCTTCTAAATCTTGAAACTCTACCATACTACCAGTTGCCATATAGGCCATAAGCATGATAGGAACAACAATTTCGTTTGCAGGAAAACCAAACAAAAATGCCATTAAAATAACTCCATCTAAACCAATTAATCTTCCCAAAGGATCTAAAAAATGAGAACAATGGAGAAGTAGGCTACTACCACCAACATGAACATTCGCAAAAAGCCAAATTAATAAACCTGCTGGTGCGGCAATCATGACCGCTCTTCCTAACACAAATAAAGTGCGATCCACAAAAGAACGAATTATGATTTTACCAAATTGTGGTCTACGATAAGGAGGAAGTTCCAACGTAAAAGAAGATGGGACTCCTTTTAATAACGTTTTCGATAACAGCCAGGAAATAAAAAACGTCATAAAAATACCAAGCAAAATCACACCTGTAAGTAAGAAAACATGGATAACATTATCGAAAATACTACTTCCAAATCCTACAAAAAACATCGTAATAATCGCAATAATTGTAGGAAACCTACCATTACATGGTACAAAATTGTTGGTAAGAATCGCAATGAAACGTTCTCTTGGTGAATCGATAATACGTGCTCCTACAACTCCAGCAGCATTACAACCAAATCCCATACACATTGTAAGAGCTTGCTTTCCACATGCACGACACTTTTTAAAATATTTATCTAAATTAAACGCGACACGTGGTAAATATCCCAAATCCTCTAACAATGTAAACAAAGGAAAAAAAATGGCCATCGGTGGCAACATAACCGATACCACCCATGTCAGCGTTCGATACACTCCATCCACTAACATACTCTCACACCATGATGGAACTCCTATCCAAGTCAAAAAAGCAGATATTTGCTCTCCTAACCAAGCAAAGCCATGAAATAATAGGTCGGAGGGATAATTCGCACCATTCATCGTAAGCCAAAAAATCACCATTAATAATAAAATCATAATGGGAATTCCCGTCCATTTATTCGTAAGAAAGCGATCTATTTTACGATCACGATGAGAATAATCGCGGTGGTAAAAGGTCACGACTTCTCCTGCAATTTCTTCGGCCAGGCTGACATAGGTACCAACCATTTCATCCTTCAATTTAGAATGGTCGATCCCTTTTACATATAGATACCCTCTTGCTTTTTGAATGACTCTTAATAGTTCTTCATCTTCTAAAAAATCCTTTTTCATCATATGTTGAATAGAAGCACGAATACTGCTATCATCATCGATTAATTGCAATGCCAGAAAGCGAGTATTCACAAATTCTAAATTTAATTCTTGCAAACGTTTTTCCACCATTTCGATCGCTCGTTCCAAGACTTCCGGATAAACGATTTTGTAAGAAGTTCCTTTGCTTTCTTTCATCTTACTCATTTCGCATACCAATTCTTCTAATCCCTTACCACTACGAGCACTCGTACCAACAACTGGCACTCCCAATATTTCCGATAATCGCTCTAAATCAATATGAATTTTTTTCTTTTTCGCCTCATCTAACAAATTCACACATACAATAACATGTGGTGTAATTTCGATCGTTTGTAGGACCAAATTCAAATTTCGCTCTAAACTAACCGCATCACAAACCACTACTACCACATCGTAATCACCAAAACAAATAAAATCACGAGCCACTTCTTCCTCTTCCGAATGAGCCAGTAAAGAATACGTTCCAGGCAAATCATAAACGAGATAAGATTCCCCCTTATATTCAAAATTACCAGTCGCATTACAAACCGTCTTTCCAGGCCAATTACCAGTATGTTGTCTTAACCCCGTTAAGGCATTAAAAACCGTACTCTTTCCCACATTTGGATTCCCTGCTAAAGCAATTACCAAATCATGCTCGTTCGTCTTTGCTTGATGCTTTTTACTTTTCCATGTCCCCCTCATAACATCACCTAATTACTAATTTCAATTTTTTTTGCATCATCTTTACGAATCGCAATCAGTGCTCCTCGAATAAAATATGCAACGGGATCCCCCGCTGGACTTTTCATGACACACTCCACTTGCGTCCCAGGCGTTGCTCCAATATCTAACAAACGTCGACGCATACTACCTTCTATATTTAATTTTTTTATGGTGGCAATGGAGCCAACCTTCATCTGA
Source organism: uncultured Bacilli bacterium (assembly GCA_944332005.1). Classification (GTDB taxonomy): domain Bacteria; phylum Bacillota_I; class Bacilli_A; order RF39; family UBA660; genus CALVRE01. The sequence goes on along the minus strand of CALVJD010000012.1, from coordinate 9,038 downwards.
TCTAACGAATTCATACAAACCTCTTTCTTAAAGTTTCCTATCTCTAACTTTCTCTATACTATATGAAAGAGGTCATAAAGGGGGAACTCTCAAAATGAAAGAAAATGAATTTTATACATTAAAAGGATATCAACTTAGAAATAACGTTCCAATCACAGAAGCTATGGAAGATTATCTAGAAATGATCTATCGGCATACGTTTGGAAAAACACCAATCACAATAAAAGTGCTATCTACCTATTTAAATGTAAAACCATCCTCTGCTTCTAAAATGATTACACGATTAAAAGAGCAACAACTAGTTGACTTCCAAAAATATGGAGTCATCCATTTAACAGAAAAAGGGAAAGAAATTGGTTCCTATCTTCTTTGGAGGCATAATATTCTAACGAAATTTTTCCAAAAACTAAATGGGGATCTTTTTTCTTTAGAGCAAGTGGAAAAAATTGAACACTTTATCGATACCATCACCTTACAAAACATCGAAAAATTATTAAATCAATAAATTTTACGAATAAAAAGAACTTACTAATATAAGTAAGTTCCATGTATTTTTTGTTCATCTACCGTACTAATAGGATCTAGCTTCCATTCTTTTCCATCTTTTGTAAGAGTAAGGTCTAATGTATATGTGATATGATCTTTTACCTCTTTCAGTTTTTCTAAGCGATAATCCATAAATTTACTAGCATCATAATCTCCATTTTCATCTTGAAATTCCGCTTTATTTTGTTCTTTATAAAGATCCGCTGCCGCAATTGCCTTCGAATAATCGGTCACTTCAATTTCTACCGTAACAGTTGCCTTATCTCCATCGATTCTCTCATCTTTAATATCGTAAGTCAAATCTTGATAATGTTTTTTCATCAACGTTCGATAAGCGTCTCTTTGTTCGGAATTAAATAATTCTTCTTCAGCCACTACTTTATCTAAATCATTTAATACATCTTGATCCAATGTTTGATATTTAGAAAAGAAACTCTCTACTTGTTTTTGTGGAGTATTTAACATACCTGTTCCTAAATCACATCCCGTCAATACCAATAATAGACTACATAATACAAATATTTTTTTCATATCCATTCCTCCTGTTATTATTGTGAGAAAAAAATGGAAAAATATACAAAAAAATAGACCGATTCTATTAATCGATCTACTGATTTTATTTTTTTAATACTCACAATTTCCAGGTGTACGTGGGAAAGGAATAACATCACGAATATTATCAACTCCTGTTAAATAAATAAGCAAACGTTCAAAGCCCATTCCAAAGCCAGAATGATAACATCCACCAAAACGACGCAAGTTACAGAACCAATCAACCGTACTTTGATCAACTCCCATTTCTTCTATACGTTTCAATAACTTATCATAATCTTCTTCACGTTGCGACCCACCCATTAATTCTCCGGCTCCAGGAACTTCCAAATCAACCGCCGCAACCGTTTTTCCATCTTCGTTTACCTTCATATACCACGCTTTCATATCTTTTGGCCAGTTTGTAATAAAAACGGGACCATCAAAATATTCGGTAATATATCGTTCATGTTCTTTCGCGATATCACCATCATAATCAGGAGTAAATTCCCATTTTCGATCGGATGCTTTTAGAATATCGATCACGTCATGATGATCGATGCGGACAAACTTAGAATGAACCAATTTTAAAAGTTTCTCCTTTAATCCCTTTTCCACATACTGATCAAAAAAGGCAATTTCTTCTGGACATTTTTCTAAGACATAATGAACAATAAATTTCAACATCTCTTCTTCAATATCCATAAGCCCATTTAAATCACAAAAGGCAATCTCTGGTTCGATCATCCAAAATTCATTCGCATGTGTTTTCGTATTGGAATTCTCCGTACGGAATGTAGGACCAAACGTATAAATCTTCTTATATGCCATCGCAAAAGCTTCTCCATGTAACTGTCCAGTTCCTGTCACATAGGCTTGTTTCCCAAATAAATCTTTACTCATATCGACCGTTCCATCTGCTTTTTTTGGCAAATGATTAAAATCTAATGTTGTAATTTTGAACATTTGATCCGATCCTTCACAATCTGCAGTCGTAATTAATGGGGTATGTACATAAACATAATTATGACTTTGAAAATATTCATGAATCGCCATGGCTGCTACACTACGTACGCGAAATATGGCACCAAATAAATTCGTACGCGGTCTTAAATAAGCTTGTTCACGTAAAAATTCACGAGTATGACGTTTTGGTTGAATAGGATAATCTTCTGGACTATCTCCTAATAAAACTAATTTTTTTAGTTGTACTTCAAATGATTGCCCCTTAGCAGGAGACTCTATAATGATCCCTTCTACTTCAATAGCTGAACCAACACGCAATTTTTGAATATCATCAAAATCACTCAACTTATCATCATAGACAATTTGAATACTTTTGAAATAAGTACCATCATTAAAATCGATAAAGCCAAATTCTTTTTGCTTGCGATGATTACGAATCCACCCTTGTAAACATACCATATCCCCCATATAACGATCTAATTGTTCATACAATTCTTTAACATCTAATGTTTTCATATCCATTCCTCCTTAAAATAAAAAAAGTTATGATAATCTAAGGGCGAACTTTCGCGGTACCACCTTAGTTCATCATAACTATGATCTCATTTGATAACGGTCAAAGCCGGCTTATTTTACTACTATTTCAAATAAGCAACTCCACAGTGTTCTTCTACCAAGCCTTAACTGTTAGCTTTCACCATCCTAACTCGCTTTTAGTCAGTACTTGATATACTTTTCTGCTTCTTTGTTGTTTGATTGGTTCCATTATAACCAATTTTGGGATAATATGCAAGTCTATCTCTATAAATTAATTGTAATTGCTTTCCAAAGGATACCCGTTTTGGTTCTTTCTCATTACGACATTGTGATATTCGTTGCAACACTTCTTTCATGTGTTCTAACCCCAAACTCTTTAAATCTCTAGGATAACATTCATTCCACTCTTTTACCTGCTTAATTAAAAATGTTAACGCCTCTTTATCGGGTAATGTTCTTGGACAAACAATTTGATAACACTTTTAATATTGGTTGTCCATTTCTGAATAATCATAACGATAATAACCACCAAGTCTTAAAAAATGATTTTTTCAAAAATCGTAACATATCCAATCCAATTATCGATGAGAAGAAGCAAGCTTAAAAAATTCATACATCTTTAAATACATATGATGCCAATCTTCTTTCAAGCTTTTTTTTAGTCGTCCAATCATTTGTTCTTTATTTACTTCCTTCTCACCAAAACATTCATAGTAAAGATATTTTAGTTTATCAAAAGCATAATCTTTCTTCAAATTTTCTAACTCTTTCTTTAAATATTTCTCGATTTTCAACTCTTTTCTTGTTTTTAAAACATGTGGATTTTCTTTGATAATATTATAATCAATGTTAACTTCAGGCATGCGAATGACTACTTCTGTCACTTCATTCGCTTCATCAATCAATAGCTTGCTTTTATAAGTACTTGCCCCAGTCGAACTAAAATGGATGGCAATCACTTCTTCTCCATCACTAAACAAAGACGCATACTCGATCTGTCTCATATTTTTATTGGTAAACATTTCTGTTTTATTATAAATCTTACTTAAAAATTCGCTACTTGCGCAAAAATCACAAGTTATCATTTCCAATAGAACATCACTAGATACTTTAAAAATAGGAATTTTACGAATATGAGAAATGTCATCATTTAAGTTCCATTCATAAAAATCAAACAATTCCTTATTCCAATTAATCAAAATATCGTAAATGTAATTCATTCTTTTTTCCGCCTCCCGGTATAAATATTGTTAAGAAGATGATGATAATACCTAAAACAGCATATAAACATTCTACTCTTCTACTAATAAAGTTCACATATTCCCAAAAATTATACCCGATCGTCATTAAATTTAAATAACTAATCATATAGACAAAACCAATTACCGTTAATCCAAAGCCAATTAAAAAAGCAAATACTCTTCCCAACATAAGCATCACCTAATAAAGTGTATTACAAAAAATGATCTTTATACAGTTTTCCACATAAGAAAAATGACATAAAAAAGGAAAACAATGCGTTTTCCCTTCTACTTAGCGATATCGAAAATAATCTTTCTTCAATACCTGTTCGGATACTGTAAACCAATTTTTCACTTTTTGATTCGTCTGAGTAATATAATCTTCTTCCAAATCATCTACTAATGCTTTATATTTCCCCGAACTAGAAAAATACATAGCTTTATCGGTAATCCAACTACCATTGGTAAAAATAACGGTCGTTTCTTCATCTGAAAAAATATCTTTTCCAATATACTTACGTGGATCGTATTCTAAATCAAACAGATTCGCCAAAGTTGGTACAATATCAAATGTACTACTAGTTTTAGAAATCGTTTTCGCTTCCATGCTGTGATTATAAATAATAAAAGGTAGACGATCTTCATTGAAATCTTCATAACGATCAATACTGCTAGCTTCATTTAAATAACTAAGTTCCATTTTTAAAGGATGATGATCCCCAAAAATCACGATAACAGTATCATCTAAAATGCCCTTTTCTTCTAAACTATTAAGCAAATACTCGATTCCTTGATCCAATTCGGAAGCTTTCGCTAGATAACGTTTCATCTTCATCGAATAAGGTAAATTCTTTACTTTATCCCAATTCTTATTTACGACTGTACTATCAATATCATATGGAAAATGAGTACTAGAAGTAATCATAAAACTGAAAAATGGCGTATTATCAATAAAATGCGGAATGGCTTTCTCCATCATGTCAAGATCACTAGGCCAACCATTCACTCGTTCGATATTTAAATCCGCATGATTATAGAAAAAACTAGATCCCATATTACGATGAATGGTCTTTCGTTCATAGAATTCATCTGTCCAATTATGATAAGAAGAACTATAATAATTCGATTGATTAAACAAAGAAAAAATAGCTTCTGTATAGAGATTATTACGATACGTATTCGGTGTGCAAACAGTCGATAATGGAATAATAGATGTAAGACCTATAAATTCGCTTTCCCCAGTTGTACAACTATATTTTGGCGTATAATAATGATCAAAATACCACCCCTCTTGACTTAAACGATATAAAGTAGGAGTTACCTCTTCGTGAATCGCACTCATATCAAACGCTTCTACCATAATCAAAATTAAATTTTTACCCTTAAACATTCCTGTCATTTCATTTTTTGGTGTAATTGGTTGACTCAAAAAATATTCATCTAAATTTTTCATGACAGGGTCTGTTTCTGCCTCCATTTTTTTGATCCATTCCGTATCGTCAATCACACGATTATAATCAGGCTCTACTGGTTCTGGAATTTCTTCTCCGGGAACATCGACAATAGGAATCTCTTCCGCACCACCAGGCATGATCATATAAACAATATCTCTCCACAGGAAACGAACCGTACCAAATTGTCTTAATGATAATTCGATTAAGGTCGGTTCTTGATAAAGTTCTTTATTACTTTTAATTTGATTTTTATTCTGGAACCATTCTAAGTGCAAAGTTCCAAGCGAAACAACATGAAGTAAGATAAAAATCGTTGCAATTACTCCAAAATGCTTCCAATTCCATTTCTCATAGGAAAACCATTCTTTTTTCCAAAATAATAATATTGTCAATATGACAAATGGTAATAAACATAAATAATAAGTAGGTTTAATATAACGAATAAATTCGATCACATAATCTCCTACTCTGCCAGCCCCATCCGTAGCTGCATTTAAAGACATATAATTCCCCATAAAATGATCAAACCCTAATTGAGCCATCGCATAGATAGAAACAAATAAAACCATCACTAAAATTCCAATACGACTATATGAAAAGGGAACTAAAGAAAAAAGAAAACTCAAAAATAAACTTCCCACTAACGAAAACAAAATAATCCGAATAACCGATGGTTCCCATAATGTATGAAACGTTATGACATGAAACGTTAATTCAATCCAAAGAAAACTAATAAAGAGTAATATCCATATTTTTTCAAAATACCACTTTCTCTTCTCCATAACTACACCTCTACACTTCCAGTATATACAAAAATAATAAAATAGAAAAGTAAAAAATCTTTTTTTTAGAAAAAATAGATACTTGACCAGTATCTATTTGAAGAGACTTGTAATGATTTTGAACCATTCTACTACTATATACCCACCCAATATACAGAAAATCAAAATGAGAACAATACCAATCAATATCTCACAATTGGAAAGACTGATCAGTCTTTCCTATTTCCTGCGAATATGGATCACCACCATATTGTATGTAGAAATTCCAATACGACTTAATCCATATTACTCGATCTTATCTCAATTTTAAAAAGAATCAAAATCATTATTTATGCGCAATTCTACTAACAGAAGCAGACACGATCGCTCCCACAATATCATCTAAAAAGGTATGACATTGTTTTTGATTCTTTCCTATCTTATCTAAAACGCCAATAATTCCTGGCTTTGTTTTATCGACATAACCAAAATTAGTAAGAGCAATCGATCCCGATACATTGGCAATACCAAGTGCTAGTATTTCGTCGATGCCATATAATGGCTCATCACTTTTTATAATTTGATTAATTTCTGGATCCAAAAGATCGTGTTCGGTAGCAACATCTAAAGCAATACCAGTTAGTACAGTATGAATAACCTCTCTTTTTCCTAGTACGTGCTCCACCATATTTTCACAATCCTCTATCGTTAAGCTAGGAGCATACTTCTTTTGCAAATCATACACCAATAATGCCATATCATGAATGGTAACACCACGCTCCTCCAACTTTTTAATTGCTACTGCTTGTAAATTTTCCATATTAAGTCCTCCAATCATATTTTCCTAATATTCACATAAAATTAGTTGAGGTGAAATGATGAAAAATGCCATTCTCTATTATTATCAGCTCTTTACCAATCATGTTCACCAAACTGACAAACAATATCGATTCTATGTCGGAACCGACGAATATCTACTAATGCCATGTGAAATACCTGTAAGTGACATCAATTATATATATGAACTTACACTTCAATTATACCGCATAAATCTATATTGTCATCAATTTATTTTAAATAAGGATGGGGGACTCATCACTTATATCAATCAAATTCCCTATGTTTTATTTCGAATTTACTATAATGACAAAAAATTAGTGACAATCTCAGACATTACTACTTTTTCCAATCGTACGCTTTATTTAAAGACCCCAGAACAATTAAATAGAAATAACTGGTACCAAATGTGGACAGACAAAATCGACTACTTTGAATATCAAATTACCCAATTCGGAAAAAAATTTCCTCTCATTCGTGAAAGTTTCAGCTATTTTGTTGGTTTAGCCGAAACTGCCATCACCTTTTTAAATCAACTTCCTAATGATAAACATCCCTATCTAGTCGTCGCACATAGAAGAACGAAATCAACAGATACTATGTTTGATCTTTATAACCCACTTAATTTTATCATCGATACTAGGATACGGGATGCCAGCGAATATTTTAAACAAAAATTTTTTGAAAATCCTTATGTCTTAGAAGATATTAAATTATATATTGAAAATAACCAACTATCGAATCAAGAATGTACTCTTTTTTTTGCTAGAATGTTATTCCCTACTTTCTATTTCGACTTATATGAAGATATTATCATCGATCACAAGGATGAAAAAGTATTATTAAAAATTATTACACAAATTAACGACTATCAAGCATTACTCAGAAATCTTCATATCTATTTGAGTGCAAAAATAAAAATGCCAGAGATCGAATGGATCTTAAAAACACCAATCAAAGAAACTATATAAACATAAAAAAAGATGTTCCCATGAACATCTAAATAGAATCTAAATTAATAACCTCTTTTACTTCTGGTACCTCTTCTTGAATTGCCATTTCAATACCTTCTTTTAAGGTCAAATCTAACATATGACAATTCGCACATGCGCCCATCATTTTAATATATACAACATTATCTTCATATTTTACAAACTCGATATTACCACCATCATTCATTAAAAATGGTCTTAACTTATCGATAATTTCAATAATTTTCATTTCATTTTCTTTCATTTTTCCTCACCTGGTTCATATTATACAACACTTTTATCTTGGCGTAAACACTTTTTCTTTTCTTAAGATTATGTTATAATGACTAATAGAGGTGTTACCATGACGAAATATGTAAAAGGCAAAATCGTTAAGGGAACCGTTACTGGAATTGAATCTTATGGAGTATTTCTATCATTCGATGAATATTATAGTGGATTAATACATATTTCAGAAATATCACATGGATTTGTAAAAAATATTACTGATTTTGTAAATGTAGGAGACATTATTTATGTTAAAATTCTCGATGTAGATGAGGAATCCAATCATTTAAAGCTAAGTATTAAGGATATTCCATACAAAAATGGGAAACATAAACCTAGAAGAAAAATTCAAGAAACAAGTTCTGGCTTCAAAACCTTAGCGCATCAATTACCAATTTGGATTGAGGAAAATTTAAAAAAAGCAAGAAATTAATGGAAATTTGTATTGACAAAGAAAAGGATAAATGTTATAGTTAATTACGTCCAAGGTTTGGGCGATTAGCTCAGTTGGTTAGAGCACCTGCCTTACAAGCAGGGGGTCATAGGTTCGAGTCCTATATCGCCCACCATGCCGAAATAGCTCAATTGGTAGAGCAACTGACTTGTAATCAGTAGGTTACGGGTTCAATTCCTGTTTTCGGCACCATGTGGATGGGTAGCGAAGTGGTCAAACGCGGCAGACTGTAAATCTGTTACTTAGGTTTCGAAGGTTCAAATCCTCCCCCATCCACCATGAAATTGCCTCGTAGCCAAGCGGTAAGGCACCACACTTTGACTGTGGCATGCGCTAGTTCGAATCTAGCCGAGGCAGCCACTTATTTTTATGTATTGTTCCGCTAGCTCAGTCGGTAGAGCATTTGACTTTTAATCAAAGGGTCTGGAGTTCGAATCTCCAGCGGGACACCA
>CALVJD010000011.1 GCA_944332005.1 uncultured Bacilli bacterium | reverse complement strand
GAATCGATTATGATTCCTTTTTTTTGCAAAAGAAAAGACTCACGATTGTGAGTCTCCATCACTCGGTAAAATATCTTCTAATCCTTCATCATCGGTAATTTTTTCACCCATATAAGTAATAACAAATTCTTTTCCTGTTCCAATATAATCATAAAGATAAGCATTGGTTGTTGATTGAGCCGTTACTTTTAATGCTTTACTTCCATCGTATCCACTATCAGTTGGTTTGATTTCTTTATATGTTACCAAAATGCTATATCCTTGATTACGGAACCAAGATCGAACAAAACTGATATCTTCACCAATAAAAGTAGGCATTGCACATTTACGATTAGTAGCATTTTCTTTTAAACTACAATCCAATTTGGTATTGGAATCATCATGATCATCTGGATCTTCTTCCTCGATTGGATCACTTGTATAAGCTTCATTGATAACGGTAATAGTTAAGCTTTTGACGTAAGCAAGATCGGTTGCATATGGAACGCTTTGATCGATTACTTGACCAACTCTTTGACTTGGTGAAGTAGCTTTTACATAATTCGATGTAATGGTAATACCATTAGCAGCACCATAGCTTTTTGCTTCACTTTCGGTATATCTGGTAAGATCTTTTAGTAAGGTAACACCAGTACTACTATAAGAACCTCTTCCAATAACCGTTTCTTCATAAGGAGTATCGACAGAAAAGGAAAATTCTTTAATTGGTTCTTCCTCTTGTAATCCTAGATTAATTTTCATCGCTGCACTAATATCTTCAATACTTCCTGTATAAGGTAAAAAGTTATAAAGTCTCATTTTGGTACCTTGTCCATTTAATGGATTATAATCGTAAATGTTAGCATCCGTACCACTTAAATAAAGCCTTTGCATACCAATTAATTCTTCAACTGGAGTGTCTTGACTTTTCAATAAGATTGTTTTGGCAATATCATAAAGAGATAGTATTTCTGTTTGAGACATATTCGTCTCCATATTTTCACTTAAGGCATCCAATAACTCATAGACAGTATCTAAACTACGGATATCTTTTATTTTATTGAGTAATGCTTTGACAACTAATTGTTGATTTTGACCACGAATAAAATCGTTACTTGTATAATTTGTCCATTTACTACTACACATACTAGGATTTGGGTGACGATTACGAGCTAGAGCTAGGGCTTGTTCGCCGTTTAAAGTTTGTAAGCCTTTTTCTACATAGACGGTATTTTCGCCCCATTCACGATTGCTGTTTTGTTCACAAAAACTAAATGGAACATCTACTTCGATACCACCAAGTGTATCGACTAGTTTTACGACACCTTTAAAATTGATTTTTACGTAATAATCGATCGTAATACCAGTAAAATCTTGAATGGTATTGATCATACAATCTTCTCCATACCAAGCGGCATGTGTAATTTTATTTTTTCGTTTGCCACTAAAGCAACTGATGGGAACATAAGTATCACGTGGAATACTTAAAATAGTTGAATTTAATGTAGTAGGGTTGAATGTGATCAACATAAGGGAATCTCCATTGAAAGAAGCTCCTTTGATACTTTCTAATTCCGAGTCAACACCCATTAGCAGAATGGTGAAAGGCTTATCCAACTTTTTATTTTTACTTACGTTAGTAGTGTTTTTTACTTCTTGGCTTTGCGTATAAATAATTTTCGTTTTTTCTTCTAAATCACTGAACCCTTCGATATTGCTGAATTTGATAGCATAGTTGGTTGGAAGGAAAACATATTCGATTTTTTCTTCATATAGGTCTTGAAGTAAAGTAATAAAACTATCATATTCCACTAAATTATTTTCTAAATTGTTGTTGTTGGCAATTTCAAGAGGAATGGTATATCCCTCGACACTATTTTCATCATTTAAAAAGCCGATTTCAGCATCGCCGATATCTTCGATACTTTCAGCACTGTTTTCTTTCCATGTAACGATACTAGATGAATAAGTTGTGGAATTACTGGAAATATTTCCAATTTTTCCAACGACACGATCAATATTGCTTGATATAAAATAAAGTCCTGCTGAGTATAATATCGCAATCAGGATAAAAAGGATATATCCAACTTTTTTGTTGCGAACCAAAACGCGAATCGAAAAAAAGAAAAAGATAATCCAAATAATAACAATCACAATCGATCCACATAAACGTAGAAAGTTTTCGATACCAGATAGTAGCGATAAGGAATATAATAAATAAACACTCGCTAGAGAGGTTACGATTAAAGCAATAAAAACAATACTGAACCCTACTTTATTTTTTGTTATTTTTTTCCATAGATTTTTCATAAAAAGCCTCCTCTATGCACAATTAACATTATAACCGAAAATGAGTGTTTTTACCAGTCCGTTTGCACAATAATTCCATATTTGACATATGTTAAACGTTTGTGATCGCTGTCACTTTTTTCGTAAAAACGAATAAAATATATTGTAAACCTTTTTATTATTTGATATAATCTAAATACATGAGATGGGTCTATAGCCAAGTGGTAAGGCATGGGACTGCAACTCCCTGAGCGTTGGTTCAAATCCGACTAGGCCCTCCATAAAAAAAGATCTGAACGGTTTTGTTCAGTTTTTTTATTCCAATTGATTATGTGAATGATAATGAGAAAAAGAGTCTAAAATAGAATGGAAATGATTTACTTTTGATCAATGGATTAAGATCTGTTATAATAAGGTTACAAGAGGAGTGACAACGTGAATATTAATTATTACGTGGATATACAAAAATATCGAGAAGCTATAATCGATGCATTTGTCGAAGAATATGGGGAACAATATAGAAATATTATTACGAAAAGGTATGATGAAATCGAAGTGTTTCACTTTATTAATCCCGGAGGGCTAGAAGAAATTTATTGCCAAGAACTAAAACAGTATTATCGTTTAAAGAAGAAGTATCGAAATCATCAAGATGAGAAGATACAAAGAAAAATAGAAGATTTAAAACAAGAATTGATAAAATTAGAGTATTTTTTAGATGATCATGACGCAGTGAAAGAATTTGTTTTTGCCAAATATGTCAATCATTTTATAGAACAAAATAAACATTATTTGACGTTACAAGATCAGATAATATGGGAGGAAAGTCATGATTATCGTATGTTAAAGCATGGTGAAATTCTTTTTCATGGGAAAAAGGAACACTGCACCAGATTATATGATTACTGTTTATTTGGAGAAGAATTAAAAAATAGTGGTTTTTTAGCAAGCGGATTACTGGAAAATTTTTTGTTTGGAATTATTACGGAAGAGCCTGATCGGAACAATCCTCTTTATTTTGTTTATCAAAATCAAAAAAAGTATGAAAAGTTAGTTGGCAAAGTATTTGCAAAGATGAATATTAAGAATGAAGATTTATTAAATATTTATTTTTCTCGCATCGACATGATTGATCATTTGATTGCTGATTATACGAGTCACTTTGTAGGATATGCGACTGCAATGACAAAATATATAAACAATCGATATGTATTTCATAGCCCTTTTCCTTTAGAAAATGAGTATACACTAGCAGCTTACTATCCTAATGTAAGAAAATCTGGTCAAAAATTTATTTATTCTCCTTATATCTGTTTTTCACCCACAACGATGGCATATCGCCAAAATGATCATACGTTTATTCATGAGTATACACATGGTATTAATACTAGGGTAGCTCATCTTTCGAATCATTTGACAGTTTATTGTGGATTAGAAAAATTAGACTATGATAAAAAAGATTATACAAAAGAAACTTCGGAAAGGAAATATGAATATTTAAATGAGTTTTTAAATGATTATATTGCTAGTAAAGTAACTAAAAGACTTCATGATAAAGGTATTTATATATGGCAAAAAGAAAAAGATCTTAACATTATTACGAATAGTTATCAACGTTTTTATTTTTATATTGAACCTTTTTATCAAAAATATAAAGATTATTTTCTTGCTTATTTTATGTTAGGAGACCCACAAGTATTTACTAAAATATCGCCGTCTGATTTCAATCAAATGGCCGAAATTGCAGATATGATTTATCATGAATATTATGATACGATAACAGAGATTTATGAAAAGAAGGCTGCAGATAAAATAAAGTATCGTCAACTGAACCATTTGAATAAAAAGATTAAGAAAATTGGTCAAGACAATCATAAAAAAATGGGCTTATAGTTGTTGACAAGTGTGATAAAATAAAGATAGAAAGAGGGATAGTATGACTGGTTTATTATTTACGTTAGGATTAGGACTATTTATATTAATAGGGGCTATTATTGTATTTGTTACGAAGAATAACGATAAATTCGTATCTTTTTCAATTAGTATTGCTTTTGGTGTTATGGCTGCATTAATAGTGGGGGAACTTCTCCCAGAAACTTTAGAATTGATGCAAAGTGAGTATGATTTGATTAAGAGTATTGTGATGATTGCGATTGGTATTTTACTTGGAATTAGTATTTTAAAGCTACTAGATTTATTTATTCCCGATCATCATGCCGAAGATGAAAGTGAAAAGGAGCATCATGAACAATTAGCGCATATTGGATTGGTATCTAGTATTGCTTTAGTTTTACACAATATTATTGAAGGAATGGCTATTTATAGTACCGTGACAACGTCCTTACAATTAGGATTTTTAGTGAGTATTGGCGTAGGATTACATAATATTCCTCTTGGAATGGTGATCACTTCTACTTTTTATAAAGCAAATAATAATAAAAAGAAAACCTTTTTGATTGTACTTGGTATTTCATTATCTACTTTTGTTGGTGGATTATTGATGTATGGTTTTACAGGCCAGGTAATTAATGATATTGTTCTTGCTATTTTACTTAGTATTACGCTTGGTATGTTAATTTATATCGCTATGTTTGAATTGTTACCGCAGATCATACACACGAAATTTAAAAAAACGGCCATTATCGGAGTGATAGTAGGAATTTTATTACTAGTCGTGAGTTTATTCTTAGAATAATAATGGATAAAGATAAGACAACACGAAAAAAGTGATAAAACCATCGAGATCATCATAGGATGAATTGACGTATGTGAAAAAAAAGCATATAATAGGGGATACCGAAAGGAGAATAGTGATGAAAGGGAAAGACGTATTTGCTGGATTACATATTGAACATCCTAATTTGATTAACAAAGATGTTTATTTCACATCGGCATCTTTAGAAAAAGTTTTTTATCCTAATTTGGTTTGTTTTGCAAATGTGGATCCAGATCTATTTGAATTATATATTATGAATTTTTTAAATGAATACGATACGAAAGTAAATATGATTATCGGTGATTATTATAATCATGAATTGTTTTTTTCTTTAGAAAAAAAGCAAAAAATCGATCGTAAAAAAGTGGAAAAACGCGTGTTAGAAGCAGTCAAAAAAGAATGTTTAAATGGAAATCAAAGGTTAGAATTTACTTCCTTAGAAACTGTTACCTTTAAAGATGTTCTATCAAGTTTATTCATGAATTATTGGGATTTGCAGTTTAAATTAAACGATTTAACGCAACATTTTTGGGATCATCAAAAAGAGTGGAAACGTTTTGGATATCAATTCCGAAGCGTTAATTATGATCAAGATGTACTTATGATTCGTTTTTGGGACCTAGCATCCAAGAAAATAGTAACCATTCCTTATAAAGGGACTTTTGAAGAATTACAGACACTTGTAGATTCTAATTGTGCATCTCTTATCGATGACTTATTAAAAGACGATTATCCACAACTAGAAAGTTGGAAACAATCGTTAAAAGGAACTGCCCCTATTACCATTGTAAACCGCAAGAATCATCTTTATAATTTTTATATTGATGGTGATGAAAGCTACTTAGAAGATTGTTTGATTAATGAGGATGATTCGGTTAAAAAGAAGATTTCCTTAAAGCCTTTTTTTCATTCGAATTTTTGGCTTCCTCAATATTTATCGATGACACGACTTTGTATGAGTTTAAATCCTTATCGTATTTTAAAATTATATTTACCTAAGACTTTAATGGATCAGCAGGTTGTAGAAGAAAAAAATCCTACCTTACAATTAAAAAATAATTCTAAATAACACTAGTTTTGTCGAAACAAAAGACAATGATTAAGAATGGTGATAAAGTAATCATAGAGGTGAAGATACTATGAATTACCACCATCATATAGAGAATATTTTTAACGATATGATCGAGGATGTTCGTTTTATCAAATTATCTACTTGTTTCTTACGAAAGAGCAAGTAGCTTTTTTTGATTTTCTGTATAGTAAAAGTCAATTGACAAACAGCTCTTTTTTTGAGAGAATAATAATAGTAAATGCGAGGTGGAGAAAATGTATCAAGAGCGAATTGTTTTGACTGAAAAAGATATATTAGAAAAAGAATTTAAAATTGATACAAGAGGTTATCGTCCGCAAGAGGTGGATAAATTTTTAGATACCATTATTCGCGATTATGGTGAATTTGGTCGCATTATCCGCGAATGTGAACAGGATAAAAAGGAGATTATCGAGGAGAATATTAAATTAAAGCAGGAGATTCGTACATTGCGAACAAAGCTTGATGTGTTAAAAGATAGTACGGGAAATGAAACGAGCAGTGCGGATGTTCTTCGTCGTTTATCAAATCTAGAAAAAATAATATATGGAAAAGAATAATATTTTGACAGACGCTGCATGCTTGTCATGTAGAGGAAAGTCCATGCTCACACTATCCTGTGATGGTAGTAGTGTTCGTGCAAAGGGAAAAAATAACCTTTGGTAGTACAACCTTGTGCTAACGGCATCGAAATGACCTAAGGATTTTCTATGGTTAAAGTAGATATAAAAGTGCCATAGTGACGAATCGACTTTGAAAAAAGTCGGGTGGAACGAGGTAAACCCCGCGAGTGAGAAACCCAAATTTTGGTAGGGGAACTTGGTCTAAGAGAAGAAAGAATTTTAGCCGAGATCGAAAAAATCGATAGATAAATGTCTGTCGCCTAGTAATAGGAACAGAACATGGCTTATAAAATATTATTTTTTTTACCACAAAATGAAAGTTGGTGAAACTTTGAAAGAGATCGGGGAGCGCTTAAAAGAAACACGGGAAAGCATCGGTGTGTCAATTGAAGAAGCTGCTGAAGATTTAAAGATGCGTCCGGCTCAAATCGAAGCGATCGAGTCAGGAAATATGGAAGTATTTAAAGATATTTTTTATCTAAAGTATTTTATTCGTGATTATTCAAAATATCTTGGACTTAATTATGAAGATATGGTAGATGAATTTAACGAATATTTATTTGATTATACTTCTAAAATATCGATCGAAGATATTAAGAAGGCAAAAAAACGTGCGAATACAGAAGAAAAAAAGGAAGAAGCCAAAAGAATTGCTTCTCCTTATACGATCGAACATAAAAGAAAATTATCGATTCCTAGATATATTATCGTTATTTTGATACTAGTGATCATTGCTGCTTTTAGTTATATGATTGTTTCTTATTTAAATGAAAGAAAGGCACCACAAGAGGATACTGTTGTGATGAGTATATTGGAATAGGGGGACATTATGAATTTACCAAATAAACTTACTATCTTTCGTATTATATTGTCTTTTGTAATCATTGGTATTTTATTGTTTCCATTCGATGCAACAGGTATCGATATACCAAGACTTTTTATTAATGAATCGATTGTCGTCAATGTAAAATATATAGTGGCAGGAATACTTTTTATCATTGCATCGATTACTGATTCCATCGATGGCTATATTGCTAGAAAGTACAATATGATTACGGATTTTGGAAAAATGATGGATGCCATTGCTGATAAAATTTTAGTGAATTCTGTTTTAATTATTTTAGCGTCAATGGGATTTGTTCAACCAATCATCGCCGTTATTATTGTCGTTCGTGATACGATTGTCGATTCGATAAAGATGATTGCGGGTAGTAAAGGTAAAGTTGTGGCTGCAATTAAAACGGGAAAATTGAAAACCATCTTTTTAATGGCAGGAATTGCTTTGACATTATTCTATAATTTACCATTCGAATTATGGAATTTAAAAGTATCGGATTTCTTGCTTATCTTGGCAGCAGTATTATCTTTGATATCAGGATTCCAATATTATTACCGTTATCATGATTTACTATTTGAAAATGATAAAAAGAAAGAGATAGAAACACTATAGAGTTAGTGTTTTTATTTTGTGTAATTGCAAATAGAATTGGGAAGTTATTACAATCGAGTAATCATATTTTTGGTAAAATTAAATATTGTCAGAAAACTTTCTAATGGTTTTTATAAGAATTCTGATAAAAATATCTTTAGAAAAAAGTAAAATTTTGACAAACAAATGTTCGTAATAAGTATTGACATTCCATTTTGAATGTTATACAATGTATTTGTAATACGTTAGGAGGAATATAGATGGTCAAAACAACAACTAGTGATAAAACATTAGATCAAGTATTATTAGATATTGAAAAACAATTCGGTAAGGGTGCCGTTATGAAATTAGGAGACCATGAGCAAAGAAAGATCGATGTTATTCCAAGTGGAAGTATTTCTTTGGATATTGCCTTAGGAATTGGTGGATATCCAAAGGGAAGAATCATCGAAATATATGGACCTGAATCAAGTGGTAAGACGACGTTTGCGCTTCATGCAATAGCGGAGGCTCAGAAAAAGGGTGGAAGAGCTGCTTTTATCGATGCGGAACATTCACTTGATCCAAAATATGCAGCCAATTTGGGTGTCAATATTGACGAATTATTGTTATCTCAACCTGATAATGGAGAACAAGCGTTAGAAATTTGTGAAGCGCTAGTGCGTAGTGGTGCGATCAGTGTGGTCGTAATTGACTCAGTTGCTGCTTTAGTACCACAAGCGGAAATCGAGGGAGAAATGGGAGATTCTCACGTAGGACTTCAAGCACGTCTTATGAGTCAAGCGTTACGTAAATTATCTGGCGTGATCAATAAGACGAATACGATTTGTATTTTCATCAATCAGTTACGTGAAAAAGTAGGTGTTATGTTTGGTAATCCAGAAACAACTCCGGGGGGGCGAGCTCTTAAGTTTTATGCATCCGTTCGTCTCGAAATCAGAAGAAGCGAACAAATTAAATTAGGAACAGATATTGCTGGAAATAAGACAAATATTAAAGTAGTAAAAAATAAGATGGCACCTCCATTCAAAACTTGTAGTGTCGATATTATGTATGGAGAAGGAGTATCCGTAGAAGGTGAAATCGTCGATTTAGCAAGTGAAGCTGGTATTTTAGAAAAGAGTGGAGCTTGGTATGCTTATAATGGTGAAAAACTAGGACAAGGCAAAGAAAATGTCAAAGAACTTTTAAAAAACAATTCAAAATTAAAAGCGGAATTAGAACAAAAAGTACGTGATTATTATGGTATTAGTCAAACTGACTCTAAGAAAATAGGTAGTAAAGAAGCAACATAAAGAGAAAAGATTCTCTTTATTTTTTGTTGCAAATTACTACAAAATACGATAAACGGAAATAGAAAAGAGGATGTTATATGAAGAAACATGGCTTTACACTTGTTGAATTATTAGCTGTGATTGTTATTTTAGGAGTGATTGCGTTGATTGCAACTCCACTTGTCATGAATACGATCGAAGAAAGTCGAAAATCATCTTTTCAAATTAGTGTTCAACATATGGTTTCTGCTATCAGAACAGATCAAGCTAATCAAGATTATATTGCTGTGTATTATACCTTTCCATTGCCAACAAATTTGACTGTAAAGCTAGATGGTGATACTTCAGAATGGGTCGGATCTGCTGAAATCGATGCAGAAGGAAAGATTGCGTTTGCTGTTTTTAACGGAAAATATTGTGCTTATAAAACTAAGAATGATTTTGATTTTCAAGTTGTAACAGGAAAATCACAATCAGAATGTTTAGCGTTTTATCAATCTTAAAAAGAACTGTTTCACAAATGAAAACGGTTCTTTTGCTTTTCTATACCCACAAATTTAAACATTGACTTATCTATTGATTAACGGTAAAATAAAAATAGAGTGAAGGTTTTCACTCCACGATAATAATTTAGAAAATGGAGGAATAATATGAATGAAATCGCATTCTCCATTTTATTAGTACTAATTGGACTTTTTGTAGGAATGATAGTCGTATTTGTTATTAATTATATCAGAGGAAATATAGCGTCTAAGAAAATTGAAACAATGCTTGAAAAAGCAAAAAAAGAGGCTGAAAAAGCAAAACGAGATTTCTTGTTAGAAGCAAAAGAAGAAGCTCAAAAACTGAAAGTTGAAACCGAAAAAGAAATCAAAGAAAAGAAAAATGAAATTAAAGAATCAGAGGAGAGATTATTAGTTCGCGAGGGCAATATGGATCGTCGTGATCAAACTTTGCAAAATCGTGAACAGATGCTCGAAGAAAAAGAAAATAATTTAATTAATAAACAAAAAAGTGTCCAAGAAGAACAGAGTAAAGTGGAAGAAATTAAAAAGGAACAGATTGAATTACTGGAAAAGATCGCTGGTTTTAGTAAAAATCAAGCGAGAGAAATGGTTCTAAAGAAAGTAGAAGAAATGATGAGTTTAGAGATAGCTGGTCTCATCAAAGATAAAGAAGCAGAAGCGAAATTAGAAGTTGATAAAAAAGCAAAGTCACTACTGCTTACTTCTATGCAGAAATATGCGGCTGATGTGGCAGGAGAACAAACTGTTACGGTAGTCACACTTCCCAATGATGAAATGAAAGGACGAATTATTGGTCGTGAAGGACGTAATATACGTACGATCGAAGCGGTTACAGGAGTGGACTTAATTATCGATGATACTCCAGAAGCAATTGTATTATCAAGTTTTGATCCATTACGTCGTGAAATGGCTCGCGTTACGATCGAAACGTTGATTAAAGATGGAAGAATTCATCCGACAAGAATCGAAGAATTATATGAAAAAGTAACGAACGACATGAAAGTAAAAATTCGTGAATATGGAGAAGCTGCTTTATTTGAGTTGGGTCTGACGAAAGTAGATCCAGAATTAGTGGAGCTTTTGGGAAAATTACATTTCCGTACAAGTTATGGTCAGAACGCGTTACAACATTCGATCGAAGTCGCTCATCTAACTGGTATTATGGCATCTGAAATTGGTGAGAACGTAACGTTGGCAAAACGTGCTGGACTTTTCCATGATATTGGAAAAGCGATCGATCATGAAGTGGAAGGAAGTCATGTTGAACTTGGAAGTGATATTGCGAAAAAGTATCACGAGAATGAAGTAGTTATTAACGCAATTGAATCCCACCACGGAGATAAGGAACCAACTAGTATCATTGCGGAACTCGTTGCCGTTGCCGATACCCTATCCGCTTCTCGTCCAGGAGCTCGTAATGATTCGCTCGAAAATTATATAAAACGTCTTCAAGACTTGGAGAATATTGCAAATGATATGGAAGGTATCGAAAAAACTTATGCTGTTCAGGCTGGTCGAGAATTACGTGTCGTAGTCAAACCAGATGAAATCGATGATCTTACAAGTTATAAGATCGCTCGTGATATTAAAAATCGTATTGAGGAAGAATTACAATATCCTGGTACGATAAAAGTAACGGTTATTCGTGAAACGAGAGCGACAGAAGAAGCAAGATAATAAAAACAGTTCATGATTTGAACTGTTTTTTGCATGTTTAACGATAATATGGCCCATAATAATAGGGAGGATAATAGTAATTATTCGAATAATAATAAGGACGATTATAGCCATAACCTCCACCCCAGAAAGCTGGTGCAAGTGCCGCACCAGTCACGCCCCCTAGAAGGAAGGGAAAGGCAAATCCTCCAATAAGACGATCGTCATTATGATTGATATATCCTGTATTCGTTTGATAAGTTGGATATTGATAATTAGAATACATAATATTACTCCTTTCATAAATATAATATGGAAAAATAACAAAAGGGTGAAATGATGAAAAATGAATTAGAAAAATTAAGTAAGACAATTGTAAATTATTCATTGGAAGTAAAAAAGAAAGATCGTGTTCTAATCACCTTAGGAAGCAGTGAATGTAGACCACTTGTACAATCTTTGATAAGGGAAATTGTAGCAGTCGGAGGACTCCCTTTTATTAAAGTGAAAGATATGATTTTAGATAATGATCTTTTAGCACTTACGACTAAAGATCGTATTCAAGAATTGCAAAGTCAAGGAGAATATGAAGTGGAACACTATGATTGTTTTATCAACATACGCTATACAGAAAACGACTATGAAGGAAAAAATATTCCTCATGAAGTAATTCAAGAATTGGGAAAAGCAATGGAAAAAGTCGATCATATTCGGATTAACAAGCGTAGGTGGGTACTTCTTAATTATCCGTCGGTTGTCGATGCTTTTAAAGCTCATATGAAAATTGACGAATTTTATACTTATGCAATGAAGGTAATGACAACCGATTATGAAGAAATGTGTGAACTTTCCAAGCCCTTAAAAGAACGTATGGAAAAGACCGATAAAGTACGTATCGTAGGACCCAACACGGATATTACATTCTCGATTAAAGGAATGCCAGCCATTCCTTGTTGTGGAAAGAGCAATATTCCGGACGGCGAAGTTTATACTGCCCCTATCAAAGAAAGCGTCAATGGACGAATTACTTATAATACACCATGTCCTTACCAAGGAAATGTCTATACAGGCGTTAGTTTAGTATTTCAAAATGGTAAGATCATGGAAGCTAGTTGTAATGAAAATGATGAATTATTGAATAAAATTTTTGATACGGATCCAGGGGCGCGTTACATAGGCGAATTTTCCCTTGGTTTTCATCCAGAAATATTAGAACCGATGGGGGATATTTTATATGATGAAAAAATACTAGGAAGTCTTCATTTTACACCGGGAAGATGCTATGAAGATTGTGATAATGGTAACACTTCTGTGGTTCATTGGGATATGGTTTTAATTCAACGGAAAGAACATGGTGGAGGTGAAATCTACTTCGACGATGAATTGATTCGTAAAGATGGTATCTTTATACCAGAAGATCTAAAACCACTTAATTACCACTTAAAATAGAATATTATTCCTTCTTATTCGTATAATGAATTAGGGTGATTCTATGAAGAAATTCTTCCAGGTGATAGGAATGATCAGTCTAATTTGCGTCAGTTTTTTTGTTACCGAAAAGACAGCTAATGTTGTCAAGGATGCCGATACGATCATGATCGAAATAAAGAAAAAGAATGATTCTGTTGCGTATGATGCAATAGATGCTAAAATCGATGGTAATACGATTATTCCTGGAATTTCTGGTAAAGAAGTGGATATCGATAAAAGTTATGATAAAATGAAACGCTATGGAAGTTATTTGGAAAGTTTATTAGAATATCAATTAGTCGCGCCACAAGTTTCTCTATCGAAACATTACGATAAGTATGTGATTAGTGGAAATCCTACTAAAAATATGGTGACATTTGTTTTCTTGGTAGAAGAAAATGACGATGTGGAAGAGGTCATCAAACAACTTGAAAAAACCAATACCAAAGCTGATTTTTTCTTGGATGGAAATTGGTTTGAAAAAAATAATAGTAAAGTATTAGAATTAATCGAAGACGGATATGAAGTAGGTAACTTATCCTATGGGCGTAATTATCAAGATTCGTCGTTTGTATGGATGGATACGATTATCAAGAAAGTAGGAAAACAAAAAAATAGCTACTGTTATAGTGAAGAAGAAAATTTGCAGGATTTGGAAGTTTGTGCACTCAACCATAATCATACGATCATGCCTAGCATTGTGATTCAAAATTATCCATCGAAAGAAGTGAAAGAACAGCTCGAACCAGGAAGCATCATTGCTTTTCCAATCAACGATACTGTGATTCAAGAATTATCGACGATCATACGTTATGTGGAATCCAAAGGATATAAAATTGTCAATTTAAAAGAACATCTAACAGAATAGATGTTTTTTCTATTGTAATTCCACCACCTTTTCTATATAATAAACGTGGAAGAAGGGAAAAGTATGAAAAAGCCAGAACTACTTGCTCCGGCAGGGAATATGGAAAGTTTAAAAGCTGCCATCATGGCTGGTTGTGATGCGGTTTATTTGGGGGGACATTTATTTGGCGCGAGAAGTTTTGCCGGCAATTTTTCACGAGACGAATTAAAAGAGGCCGTTCAATATGCTCATCTATATGGAGTAAAAGTTTATGTTACAACCAATACGTTAGTATATGAAAAAGAAGTGGACCTTTTTTTAGAATACATTGATTTTCTTTATCACATCAATGTGGATGCATTGATTATTCAGGATTTAGGCATGATGGATCTCATTCGTAAACGATATCCGGATTTGGAACTCCATGCTTCTACACAGATGCATATTCATAATCTAGAAGGAGTTATGATGGCAGAACGACTAGGATTAAAAAGAGCTGTTATTGCCAGAGAAACACCACTATCCACCATTCGTGAAATGAAAAAACATTCGAAGATCGAATTGGAAGTATTTATTCATGGTGCCCTTTGTATTAGTTATTCTGGACAATGTTTTATGAGTAGTTTTATTGGTGGAAGAAGTGGAAATAGAGGAACTTGTGCACAATGTTGCAGACAAAAATATCGTTTGGTAAAAGAAGAAAATCATCATAAGATACCGATCAAAGAAGGATATCTTTTAAGTATGAAAGATTTAAATACACTAAAATACATCGGTGAATTAATGGAAAGTGGTATTGATAGTCTAAAAATAGAAGGTAGAATGAAACGACCGGAATATGTTTATTTTGTCGTATCTTTATATCGAAAAGCGATCGATTCTTATATGAAAAATAAACAAGTAAAAATTGATGAAAAGGATACAAAATCTTTAAAGAAATTATTTAATCGTATGTTCACAAAAGGATTTTTATTTGGAGAAGATCCGAAACAAATCGTCAATTCTTATCGCCCAAATCATCTAGGAATTGAAGTAGGAACAGTCATTCATACTACTCATGATCAAGTTACAATTAAGCTATCAGATGACGTTTGCATCAACGATGGAATTCGTATTTTAGGATCAAAAGAAGATTATGGTTGTACCCTTAATGTTTTTTATAAAAATCATCAAGTCGTAAAAGAAGCACATCCAAATGATGTCATTACTCTTCGTATCAAAGGAGAAATAAAAAAAGGAAGTAAGGTTTTAAAGACAACGGATATCAAAGAATTAGAAGAAATTCAAAAGTTAATTCAAACAAAACGAAAAGTCAAAATAAATGCTCTTTGCATCATCAAAGCAAATCAACCAATGGAATTACACTTAAAAGAAGGTCAGCATGAAGTTCGTTTATATAGTGATTATCTTCCTTCTGAAGCTAAAACAACTCCAACCTCGAAAGAACGAGTAATCGAACAATTAAAAAAATTAGGCGATTCGATTTACGAATATGATTCTCTCGAAGTGGAAATGGATGATCATTTATTTATCTCAATTAAAGAAATGAACGAATTAAGAAGAAAAGCAATTGCTTTATTAGATGAAAAACGATTGACAAGAAAACGTATGGGGAAACAAAATTATCATATTGAATTAAGAGATTTCCCTATTGATCAAGAAAAGTCTTTACTCATTCGAAGTGAAAAAGCATACCAAGAACAAAAGAAGAAAAAGTGGAATATGATTTATATGGAAGAACCACTTTATTCTAAGCTTGAAGATGAAAGAAAAGTTTTGAAACTTCCACGTGTGATGAAAGCATATCCTAAAGAAGAACAAATCGTTTTAATTGGAGAATTAGGTGGTTTATTCAATCGGAATATCTTCGATGCTGATTTTTCTTTTCATGTCACCAATTCTTACACACTCGCTTTTTTACATAGTATGGGGGCAAGGAAAGTAACCCTTTCTTATGAACTTACGAAAGAACAGATCGAAGATTTAATGAAAGGTTACCAAAACCGTTACCATAAACATCCTAATGTAGAACTTATCATATATGGCTATCTAGAAGCGATGATCATGAAATATCCATTGATTGATCCAAATCAAAATCAAGGATCGTTCTATTTAGAAGATCGTTATCATAATTTATATCCGATCGAATCAAAAGAAGATTATACGATTCTTTATCATTATCAAAAACGTCTTATAAAAGATAGTGACTTTTATTACCAAATTGGTATTAATAGCCTTCGCTATCAATTTTGACAAATGAGTTCCTCACTTAGTTGAGAATAACACTTACTATATGTTACAATTTTAATATGAGGGTGAGTTTATGAACAAAAAAGTAATAATTGCTGTTGTCGTCGTTGTGATTCTCATTCTTGCATCAGCTTTGTTTTTGCCAATTATTTTGGATGCAACAAAAGAAAATGTCCAGGAAGAACAAAACCAAGAAGAAGTAGAACAAGATCAGGAACAACCAGAAGAAGATATGAATGATTTTGTAAATGATGCCATTGATGAAGCATGGCAAGGAGTTGCACGCGATAGTGGATACGCTTATATTAGAGCTATCGAGAATGAGCTACTCATGCGTATGTTAGAAGAAAGTGATCGATCATGGAATGGAACTATCACTGGTACGGACGGGAATCATGTCACTTATGTTGGTGATGATGGTATGACTATCACATTTTCTGATATTACGAGAGCGAATATTACAAACGTTTCTTTAAAGGTTGAGGATTGTATCATCACAAGTGGGACGATTATTAGTAGGGGTTATTTATTATCTTTTGATGGACAAGAATTAACAGTTGTAAAATGAGTATCTGTTTGGTACTCTTTTTCATTTGCTTGACACTCGATCATTGCTTATTGAAATAAAACGTGTTAAAATGTGTAAAAGGGTATGGTAATTATGGATTTTAGGGACATTAAAGAATTTTCCATCGATGCTTTTAAATATTTTGTGATGATTGTCATTATCTTTTTAATTGTCATGTATGTAGTATCCGTTCAACAGGTAGTAGGTCCTTCTATGGAGCCAAACTATCAAAGTGGCGATGTTATGCTTTTGGATAAAATTAAATATCGTTTTTTTCCAATTGAACGCTTTGATGTGGTAACGCTTGTTCATGAGGAAAAGTATTTAATCAAACGTGTAATTGGATTACCTGGAGAAGCGATACGTTATCAAGATAATCAACTTTATGTTGATGGAGAAGTTGTAGAAGAATCCTTTTTAGGGGATGTGACGACTGACGATTTTGATCTATCGATGATTGATGAAGTAGTGATCGGCGAGGATGAATATTTCGTCGTTGGAGATAATCGTACAAACTCACAAGATAGCCGACATTTTGGCCTGGTATCAAAAAAGGACATCGTTGGAAAAGTAGAATTCCGCATTTGGCCGTTTCGAACATCATAAGAAACGGCTTTTTTTGTTTATAAAAATCGAGAAATGTCGAATTTGTATAAAAGTCGAGAAATGTCGAATTTTGCTTGCAAAAAAAGTAACCTTGTGTTATATTAAAGGCGTTAGAGAATTTATGGGTGTAAGTTTTCAAAATATGCAGAAATGCATACAATAAGATTAGGGGAGATGGGATATGAATAACAAAAAGAAATTCATTGGGGTTTTATTATTCCTTTTGATTGCTTTTGGTATTTTTACATTCGCTGATCCACTGGGTAATCGAACTCAGTTAGAAGGAACAGGCGATGAAGAACAAACCGAAACAGAACCAGAAGAAGTAGAAGATCCTGAAACACAACCTTCTGAAGAAGAAGGGGAAGACGATGTTCTTCAAACAGTAACAGATGATGAAACAACACCTGGAAATAATCAAACACCAGGAACTGATACACCAGATGGTGGAATTGGGAATGCAGATCTTAGTGCGGAAGAAGCAAGAGAAGCCGTTATAGTTGCAGAGAATACATTGACATCTGCAAATAAAGAATACGCTCAAGACTTAGTAGATTCTTTAACAGATCAAGAACTTCAAGATGAACTTAATGAAAGATTAGAAGCAGTACAAGAAAAGATTGATTTAGCGCTTGCTAATTTGACAGACGCAATCGAAAAAGCAGAAGAAGTAGTTGCTATCTTAGTAAGTGACGATACCGATCTTCAAAATGCTAAAAATACTTTAGAGACAGATATTACAGAAGGTAATAGTATGTTATCTGATAAGAATGCATCACAAATGGATTTAGATGATAAGGCTGAAGAACTGTTAGCATTAGTAGGAGATACAAATCAATTAATTAAAGAAAAAGAAGATGCAGCTGTAGCAGCAGTAGAAGCACTTGAAAAAGAAGTTTATGGGGCAACAAACAAAACTAATATCGACCATGCTCGTAATATTTATCCAAGTGTTGAAGAATTAGTAAGTCATTTATTAGCTGGTGAAGTAAAAAATAATTTACTTGCTCGTTTAGATGCTTTAAAGGTTATTTTAAACGATACAGAAGCACCAGAATTAAGTGGAGTTACGGATGGTGATTATAAACAAAGCGTAACTGTTAATGCAACGGATGATACGAAATTAACATCATTATTAGATGGTAAAGAATATGTTCTTGGAACAGAAATTCCTGAAGAAGGTGTTCATACTTTAGTTGTTAAAGATGAAGCTTTCAACGAAGTAACAGTAACATTTACAGTAGACACAACAAAACCAGAATTAGTTCCAGAATATTGGACATTAGAATTAGAAGCTGATAAAACGGCAACATTTACAGAAGACATGTTACCAGAAGTAAGCGCTGAAGATAATTTAGATGAAAATCCAGTTGTTGAATACTTAGGTAACAATGTTGATATGGGAACACCTGGAAGTTACAAAATTCAATATGTAACTACTGATGCTGCTGACAACAAAGCTTATAATGATATCTTCGTCACAGTAGTAGATACAACAGCACCAGAATTTGATTTATCCGAAATTGCTTCCACGTTTAAAGTGGGAAAAGACATTTATACTTATCCACAACCTGGAAAAGTAACCGATAATGTAGATGGCGAAATTTCATTTGGCGAAGTTCATATGAATTGGTATCATATGAATGAAGATGGTACAAAAGGAGAAAGAACAGAGTGTTTTGGATGGAACAACTGGAATACATCACTAGAAAATTGTTCATTAGGTGACTATATCATTACATATGAAGTAAGCGATAGTCATGGTAATAAGGCTTATAAAGAAAAACGAATGACATTAGTGGAATCACAAGCACCACAAGTAGTAAGACTTTATATCTTAAATGTGGATGATGAATATAGAACATCAATTAGTAGTGGAGAAAGATTATTGTTAGAAGCTACTTTTGATGAAGAGTTAAGTGTTATGCCAAAAGCAACTATTGGAAATAAAACATTTGATTTTGCAAAATATACGCTAAATGAAGATGGTACACATCGTTATTCATTGACTGTAACGGTTGATGATACATTTGGATTAACAGAAGGTCAAAATATTCCATTTACTGTTTACCATGTAGTAGATATGGTAGGTAACGAAGCAGAAGCATTTACGAATGAAGATGTTACTGTATATAAAGATAGCAATGGCAATGTGATTTATGATCAAGTAAAATATGAAAATCCATTTGTTTCTGCTTCTTTCCATAACAGTTCTAAAGATGCTTTGAATGTTAATGAAGCATGGGAAGGTGATTTGGTTAGAGTATTCGTACGTTTTAATCAAGATTTAGATTTGAATGATCTTCCTAAAATTGTGATTGGTGGAGTTGAAACGCGTTTACATTTAAGTAATGTATATTCAGATGGTTCTAAAGACTATGGTGTTGACGTGAGACTTACTTCCGAAATGAATTTAGAAGTTGGTCAAGAAATTCCATTTGTTGTTACAAATATCGTTTTAGCAAATGGTAATCGTTTACCTGATGTAACACAAGAAAATGTTACCAATATAACATATAGTGGCGTTGTATATAATGGCGTAAAAGCTGATACCGCACAAGCATAATTATAGTGGTGATGCAATGATATTCTTTCACAATATTATATTTGAAAGAAAAACTGAAAAAGGAATTGTCATAATTCCTTTTTTTTTGTAAAATATAGGTAGGATGTGATAGAATGGCTTATATCAAATATAAAGAATTGACGAAGTATTTTGATTTCCAACACGAAATAAAAGCAGAGGATTTACCAGATTATGCTTTGGAATATATCGATCCAGGGGATAAAGCATTGTTAGGATACAAGAATCATCGTGATTATGCGGTGTTTACGACCAAACGAATGATTTTGTTCGATAAAAATCCAATTGCGACTTATAAGAAAGTACATATTATTCCTTATTCTTCTATTTCGACCAGTGCGATTGGTTTTAAACCGGGAAAAGTAGAAATTTTGACATCGTTAGATAGTGGTTATCAAATGCATATCAATTTTATTCATATGGATCATACTAAGAAAGATACTTTGAAAGAAATCTATAAGTTAATTATGAAAGATAAATAGAATTAACGTTTTGATTAATTGTGAAAAAAGTCTAAAAATCATAGACTTTTTTCTCTTTGTATACTATAATAAAAAGCAATTTATTAGGAGGTGTTGTATGGTTAAAACAAACTTGCCTGTAATTCTACTTAGGGGAATTGTTTTACTGCCTAATAATGAAATACGTTTAGAATTTGAAAATGATGATAGTCGTAACATTATCGATGTTGCTGAATTATTTCATGATAATAAACTTTTAGTAGTGAGTAGTGCGAATCCACTCGAAGAAATCCCAGATCGACAAGATCTTTCCAGAATTGGTGTCATTTCTAAAATTACGCATAAAATTGAACTTCCAAATAAGAAAGTTCGTGTCGTGATTCGAGGGATGATGCGTGCTGAAATATGTGAATATTTAAATTTAGAAAATACAAATGAGACATTAGAATCGATCGTAGCCAATTTACCAAATGAGGAATTGGATGAGGAGGAAGAGCGAGTACGTATTCGTAAGCTTTACCGTGAATTAGATGAATATATTAAGATGATACCATACATGAGTAATAGTGTATTATCACAAATTGTCAATGAGAGAGAACTGGGAAAAGTTACCGATATTATCGTTCCTCATATGCCATTGTCACTTGGTCGTATGCACGAATACTTGAAAGAGATTAGTGCAACTAAGCGAATGGAGATGATTTTAGAAGATATCTATCACGAAAAAGAAATGTTTGAGATTGAAAAACGTGTCGATAATAAAGTGCGTAGTGAAATGGAACATGCTCAAAAGGAATATCTTTTGCGTGAAAAGATCAAATTCATGAAAGAAGAATTAGGAGATATCAATGCGAAGAGTGATGAGACCGATCTTTTAAGGCATCAAATCGATGAATTGGAAGCCCCTGATAAAATCAAGGATCGTCTTTATACAGAACTTCGTAAATATGACGGTATGAATCCGTCTAGTCCAGAAATCAATGTTATTCATAATTATATTCATTGGTTATTGGATTTGCCATGGATGGTAGCATCGGTTGACAATGAAGATTTAAAAGATGTGGCTCGAAAATTGGATGAATCACATTATGGATTAGATAAAGTAAAGACAAGAATTATCGAGTATCTAGCAGTCAAACAAATGACGAAGTCCTTAAATGGACCAATTATTTGTTTAGTAGGACCTCCTGGAGTAGGAAAAACTAGTTTAGCGATTTCCATTGCTAGAGCTATGAACCGTAAGTTTGTAAAAATGAGTGTTGGTGGCGTAAATGACGAAGCAGAAATCATGGGACATCGTCGAACTTATATTGGGGCTAGTCCAGGGAGAATTATTCAAGCTATGAAAAAAGCCGGAACAATCAATCCCGTTTTCTTAATCGATGAAATTGATAAGATGACAAAGGATATCAAAGGAGATCCTGCTAGTGCGTTATTAGAAATATTGGATCCTGAACAAAATAAGTATTTTAGTGATCATTATATCGAAGAAGAATATGATCTATCTAATGTTTTATTTATTGCGACCGCTAATTATTTAGAAAATATACCAGAGCCACTTAAAGATCGTTTAGAAATTGTCATGTTATCTGGATATACAGAGTATGAAAAACTTGATATTGCAAAACGTCATTTATTACCAGATATCTGTAAGAAACATGGGATTGCAACTAATTTGATTCATATGAGTGACGAAGTTGTTTTGAAAGTTATTCGTGAATATACGAAAGAAGCAGGAGTGCGTGAATTAGAACGTCAATTGTCGACTATCGTACGTAAAATTGTAACGAAAATAGTTTTAAAAGAAACGATTCGTTTTGAAATTACTAAGAAAAATTTAAATCATTATTTAGGAAAGGCTAAGTTTCATAAGAATACACAGCTAGAATCGAAAGTGGGAGTTGTAAATGGACTTGCCTATACGAGTTATGGTGGTGACACCTTACCAATTGAGGTTAACTACTTTAAAGGGCATGGTAATTTATATTTGACAGGATCCCTTGGTGATGTCATGAAAGAAAGTGCTCATATTGCTCTTAGTTATATTAAAGCCAATGCCTCTTTATTTCATATCGATTATGAAAAATTAGTGGAAAATGATATCCACATTCATGTTCCCGAAGGCGCTATTCCCAAAGATGGACCGAGTGCTGGAATTGCACTTACAACAGCTCTGGTAAGCGCTTTCACGAATCAAAAAGTAGATAAACGAGTTGCTATGACAGGAGAAATCACCTTGAGAGGGAATGTACTGCCAATTGGGGGATTGAAAGAAAAAAGCTTAGGTGCATATCGGAATGGTATCAAGACGATCATTATTCCTTACGAAAATATGCGTGACCTAAACGAAATTCCAAAAGAAATCAAAGAAGAAATTCGTTATATTCCGGTACATCATTATAAAGATGTATATAAACATCTTTACCATTAAAAGAAGAGATTAATCATAATTAATCTTTTTTTTCATATACTCTACTAGTAGGAAAGGAGAATTTTATGAAAAAGATAGTACCATTTAAAAAGGAAATTGTCTTTAAAACCAATTTATCGGAAATTACGAGTATTTCTTTAGAACATACACTTCATGTTGCAAGTGGAGAAGAAAATTTAATCACTGGAGAATTTATTGTCAGTGGAGATTATAAAATTGCTGATAGTAGTATTAATACGGAAAGTTTTCATTTTGATTTACCATTTGATATTCATTTAGATGAACATTATCTACTTGATCATATAGCGGTCGATATCGACGATTTCTATTATGAGATTATCAACAACAATGTTTTAGTTGTCAATATTGAAGTATGTATTGATAAGTTACAAGAAAAACCACTTTTAGAAGAAGTCAAAAGAGTGATAACAGAGTTACCGAAAGAAGAAATACTGGAAGAAATCAAAGAACCAGCAATCAAAAAAGAAACACTAGAAGAAGTAAGAGAAAAGGAGAGTGATGAAATGAAAGAAGTAGTGCCCATTCCCGTAGAGACGTTAGAAGAAGTAAAAGCCGTAGATGATGAGCTATCAAAAACAAGACCAGAAGAGAGAATCACAACGAAACAAATCGAATCCTTGTTCGATAGTTTAGATGATAGTGCAGAAACATATTCGACCTATCATGTTTATATTGTAAGAGATGGTGATACATTGGAAGGAATTATTCAAAAATATGGTACCAGCCTAGAAGAATTAGAACCATATAATGATTTACAGGAATTAAAACTAGGCGACAAGTTAATTATTCCAGCTATACCTCTTGTCAAAAATTCGTGAGACTGTAGAGAAATACGCCCTGAAACCACTGAAATATCAAATTAAGGGAAAAGTAACCATCATTGATACCGATAATGGGCGTTTTGCCTTAAAAGAAAAGAATCGGAATAATAACCAATCCATTTTTGAATATTTAAATTCTCGTAATTTTCATTATTACCCTGAAATAGTTAGCACGGATAGAGACGATTATGAAATTACAGAATATCAAGAAATGGTCGATATGCCTGATGATCAAAAGATGATGGACATGATCGATTTAGTCGCACTATTACATAGCAAAACCACTTATTTTGAAGAAGTCGACATTGATGATTATAAAAAATTATATGAAGATATTAGTAACAATATTGCCTATCTTACCAGTTATTATAATGATTATATTAGTGTTTTTGAGACCAAAGTATTTATGAGTCCGAGTGAGTATCTATTCGCTCGTAATATTAGTGCCATTTATTCAGCTTTGTATTTTGCGAAGCAGGAACTAGAAAAATGGTATGAAATGATTCAAGAAAAAAGAAAACAACGTCATGTTGTTTTACACAATAATTTAGATCTTAGTCATTTTATTCGCAATGAACGATCTTATTTAGTTAGTTGGGATAAGGCAAAAATCGATCTTCCTATTTTCGATCTATACAAACTTTATAAACGCCATGGCCTAGATTTTGATTTTTCGGAAATTTTAAAGCGATATGAAAGAACTTATCCACTTTTAGAAGAGGAAAGAAAACTGTTGTTTATTTTAATCGCACTTCCCGATAAGATTGAATTTGATGGACCTGAATATCAAATGTGTCAAATCATTAGTAGGGAATTTGACTTACTTTTTAAAACCGAACAATTAATATCACCATATTATTCGAAAGAACGAAAATAAAAAAATTAAAAAGAAGAAGAAAATCAAAAACAAATTAAATCGAGTGACAATAAAAAAGGTTAAAATGATTTGATAGAGTAATAATATTCCACATATACAAGAACAAAGTAACCATTTTCCTCTACCACACCACCAATTTCGATTGTATCCATTCATAATCTTCACCTAGTATAGAATATGAAAATATAGTAAAATGAACTATAAAAAAAGCCCATCATAGGCTTTTTTCTGATGTTGAACGTTGTGTTTCAAGTTCGGGCGTTATGATTTGCTGAAGAATTTGCTTTACGTCTTGATAATCTTGTGCTTGCTTGAATGGAGTATTGGGAAGATAGTCAGTTAAATATCCTGCTTTGATATAGATATATTGTTTTCTAAAAAGGGTATCATGGGATAGTAGAGTTCGCATTTGCAGTAAATTCCATTCTAACGGTAATATAATAAGGCCATCGTGTTCTTTTCCTTCATGGTAATTTTGGTAATTGGTTGTATCTAAAAAAATCAGATAATTTAGATTTTCTAGTTTCTTTAAAATATCCATATACCCACTTTTTTTGGTTAGTTTTTTTAACTGTGGATTATGAGATACAAAATCGAGAATGAAACCAGAATGTTTTAATTGATCGACTTCTTCCATATTCATTTTTTTAAAATCGAGACTAGAAGCTTTAAATAAGGCTTTTCTTCGTTCCATAGGCCAAGTATTGATATCTTCTAAATAATAGGCTGTTTCTTTTCCTAATGGATCGATTATCAGTAATTTTAATTTTTCTCTTTTCTTTTTAGCCATTTTTTCACCTCATGATTATTGTATGCGAAAAAAGTAAAAAAGTAAAGTCTAAAGAACAAATGTTTGTGCTATAATAAAAGTGGATGTGATGATATGAAGCGAATTATTATGCACATTGATGTCAATAATGCTTTTCTTTCTTGGACCGCCATCGAGCTTTTAAAAAAAGGATATAAGTATGATATTCGTAATAGTTATGCTGTCATTGGAGGAGATGAAAAGAGTCGAAGAGGGATTGTACTCGCTAAATCGACACCAGCCAAAAAGATGGGTGTCGTAACCGGAGAAACGCTTTATAGTGCTCGCAAGAAATGCCCAAGCTTACGTACATATCCAAGTAATTATAAATGGTATCAAGAAATGAGCAATGCCTTTGTTGCGATACTTCGTAAATATAGCCCTGATATCGAACAAGTATCCATTGACGAATGTTACTTGGATTATGGGAAAGTTCAAAATTTGTATGGAGATCCATATGAATTTGCCAAAAAGATTCAAAAAGAAATTGCTGATACTTTAGGATTCACTGTTAATATTGGAATTGCCAATAATAAATTGTGTGCTAAAATGGCTTCTGACTTTTCAAAACCAAATAAAATTCATACTTTATATCAAGAGGAAGTGAAGGAGAAAATGTGGCCACTTCCGGTAGAAGATCTGTTTGGAATTGGCAGAAAAAGCGCTCCTAAATTACATGAACTCGGAATTCATACTATTGGCGATTTAGCACATACATCGCCAGAAAAATTGACGAAATACTTTAAAAATCAAGTATATGATATGATTCGTAGTGCGAATGGAGAAAATGATTCAGAAGTCGTAAG
Source organism: uncultured Bacilli bacterium (assembly GCA_944332005.1). Classification (GTDB taxonomy): domain Bacteria; phylum Bacillota_I; class Bacilli_A; order RF39; family UBA660; genus CALVRE01. The sequence goes on along the minus strand of CALVJD010000011.1, from coordinate 10,051 downwards.
TACGATCGAAGATCCGAAAGGAATTGGAAATGAAACGACGCTCGATCACGATATTAGAAATAAAGGAGAACTGTATTCTTTTTTACGAGCTTTATCGGAAAATGTAGCCATTCGCTTGCGAAGTCAAAATAAATATGCACATGTAGTAGTCGTCACTCTAAAAGATCAATATTTTAAGAGAACTAGTCATCAACGAAAGCTTGTGAATGCGACCAATTTAACGGATGAAATTGCCAAAGTAGCTTGTCAAATATTAGATGAAATGTGGAAAGAAGATATGGCTGTTCGCTTAATAGGGATTCGTCTGGATCATCTGACAAGTGTTTCTCATCATCAAGTGTCGCTTTTTGAAGATTTAGAAGATCGTGAAGAAAATAAAAAACTAGATCAAACAGTTGATCAATTAAAACAAAAATATGGATCTAAAATTATAAAAAAAGCATCTTTAATTGATCATAAAGTTGGTAAAAAATATTTGAATCATTAATTTTCTGAATCGTTTCATTTATTCTAATTTCTAACTATTTTTAATTGTGTTCTAAAATGAATTTACAAGGAAATAATAAAATGTGTATGTGATAGGAAGATAAAAGTTATATCTTAAAATGATCGATTTTTTGAGGATGTTATCAAACAATAAAATTTCATGAGTTTACTGTTGCACATATGAGAAGAGATTTATCTCCGAAAAAAGCATATGAGTTAGAACTATTCCAAAGAATTGCTTTTTATTGGCACGAAGATACTATCTCAGTAGTTAGATAAAAGTATCTCCAAAAAGAATAGAATATGGTATACTTGTGATAGAGAATATCATAGAGAGGATTAATATATGGAAAAGGATTTAACATTACTAATATTAGCGGCCGGTATGGGAAGTCGTTTTGGAGGATTAAAACAAATTGAACCGGTAGGACCAAATGGTGAATTTCTGATTGATTATAGTATTTATGATGCGATTAGAGCAGGATTTACCAAAGTCGTATTTGTCATTAAGAAAGAGAATGAAAAAATATTTAAGGAAACGGTGGGAAGTCGTGTAGCAAAAAAAATCAAAGTAGAGTATGCGTTTCAAGAAATCGATGATCTACCATCGAATGATATTGATTGGAAAGGAAGAACGAAACCTTGGGGAACTGCACATGCAGTATTGTGTGCGAAGGAACTCATTCACGAACCTTTTTTAATGATCAATGCGGATGATTTTTATGGTTATGATGCATATCAAGTAGCAAGTCGTTTTTTGAAAGAAAGAAAGAATGATCCGTATTATTGTATCGTTGGATATCAAATTACACGAACCTTATCCGAACATGGTAGTGTAAAACGTGGAATTTGTTCTGTAGATCATGGAAAATTAGTAACACTTACAGAAAGTAATGTCGAACGAGTAGGTGAAAAAATTATTGCCTCTCCACTCGACCATAGTATGCCATTTGAAGTTTCGGAAGACTGTTTGGTTTCGATGAACATGTTGGGCTTCACTCCATCTCTTTTTCCATATTTAGAAAAGCATTTTGGTACTTTTTTAGAAATGCATAAAAATGATATATTAACATGTGAATACCTGATTCCGGATAGTGTGAAAACAATGATCGAAGAAGGATATATAGAGGTGGAAATGCTCTCGACATCGGCAGAATGGTTAGGAATGACTTATCGGGAAGATAAAGAAAAAATCATAGATAAAATCAATCAATGGATTAAGGATGGTATCTATCCTGAAAATTTATGGGAGTTGTAAGGTTATGAAAAAGTTGTTATTGCTAGTTTTCTTCGTTATGTTATTGTCGGGATGTAGCGTCATAAAAGAAGAAATAATATGCACGCTTGATTCTAATTATGGAACTTATAGTGGATTACACATCATTACGATATTCAGTAAAGATGGAACATTCATTTCCAATTTATCACTTCAAGATCGTTACAATGCTAGTTTCGAAGATACTGATCTATCTAGTGTGCGAGCAGAAATAAAAGATAGACAGAATCATTATTTACGTGATTATCAGGATGCGACAAGTGAATATTTGGAAAATCATGGTTTTATTGTTTTTTCCACCAATTTACCATTAAAAGGAGATAATGTGGAACTTTTCTTACAAGAAATTGGTTTAACTGGAGACTCTTTATCGATCGATGATTATCAAACCTATTTAGAAAATCATGGATATGTTTGTGAAGAAAAGTAAGGATTCTTACTTTTTTTACTTATTCATGATATAATGATAGAGCAGAATGAGAGGTACATATGAAAGAGGAAATTATAAAAGAAATTAGTAATGATCTAAAGATTAAGGAATCTCAAGTAGAAGCTACTTTGGTTTTGCTAGAAGAAGGAAATACCATTCCTTTTATTGCTCGTTATCGAAAAGAAAAAACGGGATCTTTGGATGAAGAGCAAATTAGAACAATTAGTGAGGTTTATGAATATCAAGTCAATCTTTTAAAACGTAAAGAAGATGTGATTCGCTTGATTGATGAAAAAGGACTTATGACGGACGAATTAAAAAGTCAGATTGTGAATGCTACGAAGTTAGTGGAAGTAGAGGATTTGTATCGTCCTTATAAAGAAAAGAAAAAAACAAAAGCAACGGATGCGATCAATCAAGGATTGGAACCACTGGCTAAAATGATAATGTCATTTCCAGTATCCGGATCACTAGAAGAGATGGCACATAAATTTTTGAATGATAAAGTGAAAACAGTAGAAGACGCGATTACTGGTGCAAAGTATATCATTGCCGAATGGATTAGTGATAACGCATCTTATCGTAAGTGGATTCGCGTGGATACTTATTTGTATGGAACGATTACCAGTAAGAAAAAGAAAGATGCCGATGATCCAAATAAAATTTATGATATGTATTATGACTATAGGGAAGCGATCAAGCATGTGAAACCTCATCGTGTACTTGCTTTAAATCGTGGAGAAAAGGAAAAAGTTTTGTCTGTTTCCATTTCTTTTGATACGAATAAAGTAATGGAGTATCTAGAGAAGAAATTGATCAAAAATCCTTCTTCTTTTGTTACGGATACGGTCAAAGATGCGATTCGTGATAGTTATAAAAGATTGATCGAACCAAGTATCGAAAGAGAAATTCGAAGTGAACTCACCGAACGTTCTGAAGTAGTAGCAATCGATAATTTTGGTAAAAATTTAGAGAAATTACTCTTGCAACCACCGATGAAGGAAAAAATGGTATTGGGTTTCGATCCAGCCTTTCGAACGGGATGTAAGCTTGCTGTTATTGATAAGACAGGGAAAAAGATCGCGATCGAAGTGATTTATCCTCATGAGCCAGTCAATAAATATGAAGAAGCGAAGAAGAAAGTGTTAGAGTTAATCGAACAATATAAAATTGATATCATTGCGATTGGAAATGGTACGGCATCCAGAGAGAGTGAAGCTTTTATAGCAGATGTGATAAAAGATGCTAAACGAAAAGTAGAATATGTGATCGTAAGTGAGGCAGGAGCCAGTGTCTACAGTGCAAGTAAACTTGCCATCGAAGAATTTCCAGATTTAACTGTCGAAAAAAGAAGTGCGATTAGTATTGGGAGAAGACTTCAAGATCCTCTTGCTGAACTTGTCAAAATTGATCCGAAGAGTATTGGTGTAGGACTTTATCAACATGATGTATCAAATAAGAAATTATCTGAGTCTTTAGATTTTGTCGTATCGAAAGCAGTGAATGCGGTGGGTGTGAATATCAATACAGCAAGTGCGGCATTACTTAGCTATGTTTCTGGTATTACCAAGAAAAACATTGAAAAGATATTAACATATCGTAATCGCAAAGGAAAAATTGAAAGTCGCGAAGAAATAAGACGTGCCAAATTACTAGGTGATAAAACATATGAACAGGCGATCGGTTTTTTACGAATCTTAGATGGGGAAAATATTTTAGATGCGACGGCTATCCATCCAGAAAGTTATGAAGCTACCTTAAAATTGTTACAAGAACTAGATTTGACGCTTCAAGATATTGGAACGGATAAGATGAAAGAATCTTTCAAGGATTTCGATATTACAAAATATAGTGAACGCTTATCGATTGATCATTATACATTGGAAGATATTGTAAAATCATTATTGAAACCAAACCGTGATCCGCGTGACGAGATGCCAAAACCTCTTCTTAGAAGTGATATTTTACATATCGAAGATTTAAAAGTAGGGATGAAATTACAAGGGACGGTTCGCAATGTTGTCGATTTTGGAGCATTTATCGATATTGGGCTTCATGATGATGGCCTTGCCCATATATCCAAATTATCCAATCATTATATTAAACATCCTACAGAAGTAGTAAATGTTGGCGATATCGTCGATTGTTATGTCTATGATATTAATTTGGAAAAACAAAAGGTATCACTATCGCTTTTAGAACCAAATAATGTCTAGAAGAAAAATATCAGTTACCAAAAACTGATATTTTTTATTGGTTCCATAATTTCCCATATTTTTTCCCTAATCTCAACACATTTATTTTGTATACTAATATTGTCAGGAGGTGATAGATGACAAAAATGATAAACGAATAAGACTTGAAAATAACAATGAATGTAAATAAAACAAATACACTCCTAAAAATGTTCTTTAATAAAAGAAGGGTGGTGAGAATGCTAGAAATATGAGCGAAATAGTGTTATACTAAATGCGAGGTGTAAGCATGTACAAGATTTGTTTAGTAGAAGACGAAGAGATGTTAAACAACTTAATCAAATCCTATTTAGAACGCGCCGGCTATGAAGTGGTTAACTTCTTGAATGGAGAGGACGCATATGACTATATAGGAAAAGAAGAAGTTCATCTATGGATACTAGATATTATGTTAGGTGATACAATTAGTGGTTATGATCTAATTAAAAAAATTCGTGAGATCGATCAAAAAGTTCCAGTTATTTTTACTTCGGCTAGAGATCAAGATCTGGACAAAATTATTGGTTTAGAATTAGGAAGTGATGATTATATTACAAAACCATATTCACCAAAAGAACTAGTACTTAGATGCAACAATATGATTAAGCGTGTATATATGCCAAGTAGCGAGAAGATGAAGTATGAAACATACGAAATCGATATCGATAAACGAATGGTATATGAGAATGGAAAAGAAATTAGTCTTACAACTTTAGAATATGATTTGTTATTGATGTTTTTGAATAATCGTAATAAGTCATTTAGTCGAGATGAAATATTAAAAAACATCTGGGGAGAAGATTATTTTGGTAGTGACAGAGTAGTAGATGATCTAGTAAGACGTCTTCGTAAGAAGATGAAAAATGTTCATATTAATACATTATATGGATTTGGGTATCGATTAATTTGAGACCACTGGAGCAAAATCTATTCCGTCAATTAATTTCGATTGCCGTCATTATGTGTGGAATTATTTTCCTAAGTTTGGGAATTTTACTTCCGAAAGTCCTTTTGCCGGTATATGAGAAAAATATTTACCAATATTTAAAACAACCACTTGAATTGCTTCGTTATGATATAGATGATGATGAAATCGCAAGTGATATTGCATATCTTTATATTACCTCTGATGGGGAAATTATTGCATCCGATAATTTCGAAACAGTGATCAAATCGACTCCTAAACAAGTCGTTGCGAAGATAGATGATGAATACGGTAAGTTTACTTACTTAGGTAAAACTTATTACTATAATACCTCTTATAGCCATTATGTTAGTAAAGTATCTCTTACTAACGACCAGTACATCACCAGTATGAAACAAGATGTACTCTATACCATATTTCCTATTTTGTTAATTACTCTCTTACTTATATCTGGACTGATTATTTGGTGGTCTAGACGATTAGTCAAAAAAATTGAAAGACTGAAGGAAAAAGTTGATAATTTATCGAATGATGATTATGTCGATGATTATAACTATGTTATGGATGACGAATTAAAAGCTCTTAGTGAAGCAATTGATAATATGAAAGCGACTTTGAAAGAGCAAGAAGAATATAAAAATCAAATGTACCAAAATATATCCCATGATTTCAAGACTCCTCTCACGGTGATAAAATCGTACATCGAAGCGGTCGATGACGGGGTACAGGATAAAGAACAAGCTTTGGCGGTAATTCGGGAACAAGTAGATAAATTAGAATTAAAAGTACACTCCTTACTATATTTAAATAAATTGAATTATATAAAAGATTCTGATCAATATCGCCAGGAGCAAATAGATGTGACGGAAGTCATTCGTACTTCAGTAGATAAATTTAAAATTCAACGACCAGAACTCACTTGGGAAATTCATATTGAAGATAAAAAAACGATCTTTAATGGTTCCCTTGATATGTGGGAAGCAATCGTCGATAATTTGTTAGGTAATTTTATTCGTTATGCGGATAAAAAAATCAAGGTTACCATTAAGAACGGGAAAATAACTTTTTACAACGATGGTCCTAATATCGATCCAAAAATTCTCGATGATATTTTCACTCCCTATAAAAAAGGTATCAAAGGGCAATTTGGATTGGGACTTTCCATTGTAAAGAAAACGGTTGCGTTGGTCGGTTATGAAATAACTGTCAAAAATGAAAAGAAAGGTGTCAGTTTTATGATAAAATAAAGAACTCTTTATACTTCGGTATAAGGAGTTCTTTTTTGGCTTTTTGATACTTTACAAAAAAACAATGATTATTATAAAATAATAAATAAAGGTGAGAATATGAATAAAACTGAGAAAAGAGAAGTGGATCTTTATGATTATGAACATGCATTAGAAAAAGAAGGATTAACATATATTGGTGGAGTAGATGAGGTGGGAAGAGGACCTCTGATTGGTCCCGTCGTGACGGCATGTTGCGTTTTACCAACTAACTTTGAATGCCCTGGACTTACCGATTCCAAAAAATTAAGTGAGAAAAAACGTAATCAGTATTACGAATATATCAAGGAACATGCGATTGCTTACGGAATTGGTCAATGTAGCCCAGAAGAAATCGATCAATATAATATTTATGAAGCTTCCCGAATTGCCATGATAAGAGCAATCGAAGAGGTACGAAAACAAGTCCCTTTAGAACATGTATTAGTGGATGCAATGCCGCTTGATTTGGATATTCCCACGACCTCGATCATCAAAGGAGATGCGAAAAGCATCAGTATTGCTGCAGCCAGTGTTCTTGCTAAGGTAACGAGAGATCAAATGATGTATGAATTAGATAAAAAATATCCACAATATGGCTTTGGGAAACATAAAGGATATCCTACTAAAGCACATATTGAGGCAATTCATAAGTATGGCTTAATTGATGGTTATCGGAAGACTTATGGACCAGTAAAGGATATAGCTGATGAATCAAGATTAAATGCATTTAGTAAATAAAATATTTAATAATGAAACGATTAGAACTGTTTGGAATGAAGAACAAGAAAAATACTTTATAAGTGTTATTGATGTAGTTGGAGTACTATTTGCTAGTAATGAGCCTAGAAAATATTGGAAGTGGTTAAAAAATAAACTAAAAAACGAAGAAAATTTTGAAACGTCTAGTATGATTAGACAGTTGAAATCAAAAGGCCAAGATGGTAAAGATTGTGATATTGAGGAAATGATAAATTTATGTTACAGGTTAAGACAATGCAATTAGATTATTATTATAGACATTCAATATTTGATAAACTAATATACCGATAATGAAATAAATAGATTGACGAATTATACCGAATCCGGTATAATTGTAATTGAGGTGAAAAGTATGGAGTTTATGACTACAAAAGAAGCTGTTGAAAAATGGAATATTAGCGAAAGAAGAATTAGACAATTATTACAAGATGGTAGAATTGAAGGTGCTGTTAAAGTAGGAAATAATTGGAATATTCCTATTGATGCTGATAAGCCAGTAGACAAAAGAGTTATTAAACCAGATGATAATAAATTTATTATTGATTTAGATGATAATTATTTTGATGAAGTAGATAGTTTAAAAAGAGAATTAGATAGCAAAAGACCAATACCTAAAGAAACTTTGAAATCTTTAAAAGAATCTATTGACTTAGAATGGACTTATAATAGTAATGGAATTGAAGGTAACACTTTAACATTAAGGGAAACTCAAGTTGTTTTAGAAGGAATAACTGTTGGCGGAAAATCTATTAAAGAACATTTAGAAGCAATTAACCATGAAAAAGCAATTTTATTTTTAGATGACTTGGTTAAAGATAATGAACCAATTAGCGAATGGAATATTAAAAATATTCATCAATTAATTTTAAAAGACATTGATAATGAAAATGCTGGGAGATATAGAAAAGAAAATGTAACTATTAAAGGCGCAACACATATTCCACCAGATTATTTAAAAGTTCCTGAATTAATGGAAAAATTAATATTAACTTATAATACTTGGAATGAATATCATCCAATAATTCAAGCAGCATTATTACATGGAGAGTTAGTAAAAATACATCCATTTGTTGATGGTAACGGAAGGACATCAAGATTACTTATGAATTTAGATTTAATGAATAGTGGATATAATCCTGTAATTATAAAGAAAGAATCAAGATTAAAATATTATGAAGCATTAGATAAAGCACATACAACTGGTAATTATACAGATTTTGTTAAGCTAGTTGCTGAGTTGGAAGTGGAAATGTTGAAAAAATATTTAGAATTATTGTAGTAGGAGGAAGTTATGGAAATAGAAGTAATTATTGCAGCTATAATAGAAGGAATTGTAGCATTAATTGTAGGTTTTTGCAGTGGATATTCAGTAGGAATTAATAAAAAAAATAAATTTAAACAGAAAGCTAAAGATAATGCTAATCAAATTCAAATTGGTGAAATAAATAATGGAAAATAAAAATCAGAAGGCTAGAGATAATGTAGTTCAAGTTCAAGCGGATACAATAAATCTCGGATTAACTGAAGAAACTGTGAGAAATATAATTTCTATTGAAACACAAAAAGCTTTAAAAGAAGCAGAATTAGTAGCAACAGAAGTTGCACTAAAAAGGTTAAATGAATATAATGAAACATTGATAAATAAATTAGTAAAATATGAAATGCTACAAGCCTTTTCAGATCCAGCCATTCAAATGCTTTTTAGAAAAACAGAAAGAACTGCTGTTTGTACAGATAGAGAATTTGATTATGAAATGTTAAGTGAATTATTAGCGCATAGGGTTAAGAAGGATAAAGATTATGTAGTAAAAGCTGCAATTAATAAATCAGTTGAAATAATTGAAGATATTTCTGAGGAAGCTTTGTTAGGGTTGACTTTATTATTTGCGATAATAAGCTTACAACCAGAAAGTGGAATTGTGTCTGATGGATTAGCTGTATTGGATAGTTTATTTGGAAGACTAATTGCTGGAAATGAACTACCATCCGGAAGAACTTGGATAGATAATTTAGAAATTGTTCAAGTTGTAAAAATTATACCATATTCAAGTATCTCAAAATTTAATGATCACTTTAATAAAAAATTAGATGGTTATTTTAAGGATGGGATAGAAGTAAATTCAGAAAAATATAACAAAATAATAAATGATTTGAAAAATGTTGGATTGTCAGAAAATGTACTAATAAAAAATGAATACATAAATAATTATTATAAAATTCCTGTAGTTGAAAAGGAAAAAATAAAAGATTTAAAAATTAACACAGTTACAGCAACTGGACAAATTACAGTTATTAAATTAACAGAAGAACAAATAAAAGTATTAGAAGATATATATGAAAATTATGATAATAAACCACAAAATATAGATGAGATTCAGAAAAAATATCAAGAAAATTTAGATAAATATGTTAATTTGAAAAAAATTTCTACTTGGTGGGATGACACAATGTTTAATATGCCAAGTATAGAAATAACCCCTATTGGGAGAATTTTAGCACAAGTGAATGCTAAAAGATTGGATAATAGGGTTCCTAGTTTAGAAAATTAACTACACAATGACCATCGCGAGGTGGTACCGGTGCTGAAGTAATTTATGCACTTAGAAATACTGATACTCTTGCTAAAAAAGTATTAGAGTCTATTGGAGCAGAAGGTCAAACAACTAGAAAATA
>CALVJD010000010.1 GCA_944332005.1 uncultured Bacilli bacterium | reverse complement strand
ACATAGTTATTTCCAACCGTTCCACTGGCTCCGGTATACACATATTCATTTCCTTCTTCCTTGTAACATTCCGTTGTAACGGTATCAGTGCATAAATTCGATTCAATTCTTGATAATAACGTTGGTTCATATCCAAACAAATTATATAATTCATCTAAAGCACATTGTACGGTTTCACATTCGGTATATCCTAAGCTATTATCGTAATGAGTGATTTTAGCATGTGGGGTTGCTACCATCGTAACTTCTACACTTTGACTGGTTACATGTCCAGCTGCATCAGTTACCCAGAAATAAACAGTTCCATTTTCTTTTGCAGTATAAGTATAGGTTTGTTCTGTTGTAGTTGCATTAACATTGGTAAAAGTATTTGGTTGATTATTCGTAGTGGTCCAAGCATAACCGATAATACCACTTTGTGCGTCGATCGCTTTGGCTGTTACCGTATTCGTTAATCCTAATGTTGTTTGAGCAGTAAGGCTTGAAATAACAGGAGCAGTTTTATCTAATTGATAATACATACTATTCACATTGGAACAGATTTCCGTAGTATGTGGTGTTTTAGCATTGTCGGTTGCGCTCGTACAAATGGCATATTTACCATCGCTTTGAATAGCTACTATCGTACCATTTGGATCAGCATCGATCGTTGGTGTACAGGTAGATTCATTTGTTAGGCAATATTTAAATTCGGTTACAGCAACATCGTCAGTCGCACTTATTTGAACATCAAAATTTTCTGTTTTCCATGTATTATCTGGTTCTGGTGTAAAGGTTACGGTAGGTGGAATAATATCGATATATACATCACCAAAAATAAACTTAAATTCAGCTGAGTAAGTCGTAGAGGTTGCTTGATTATTTTTAATCACTAGCGTAATCGTAATACTTTCGCCAGCAGGAATTTCCGTTACGCCTACTTCGTAATCAGGAATTTCATAAGTGATATTACCATTTAAGTCAGCTTGAATTTCTTCGATCATTTTGTTATTGCTACTATTATTGGTAATCGTTATTTTATAAGAAATCGTTGAATTCTCGTTTGGTAGTACACCTTTGGTTAAAAAGTAATCATGGCTATATTGAAAATTGCCATTTTCGTAGGCTCCATTATCTAAAATAGGTCCTTCGACATTGGTAATACGAATTTCTTTATCTGGTCTTACGGCCGCACTTCCACCAATATTTAATACTCTAGTAAGGAAAGAAAAGCCAAAGGTTAAACTAAAAATAAAGAGAAAGACGAGAAAAACAAGAACAATTTTTCTAGTTCTTGAAGAATAATACCATAGATCTTTCCATTTATTTTTTTTATAACTTCTCATTTTTAACACCTTACTATAATTCCTACTATTAATATTTTACCCTATTTTGAATTTTTTATCAACTAATATTTGCGAAAAATTAAAATAAGGAAACTGAACAGTTTCCTTATTTTAATAAATATTGATAGATGACATTGTGGTCGACAATCATGAAAATACTAGAATCTTTTTTCTTATAGTGTAAGATTGGTTTTTCTACGTTTTCACGCGCATCTAGTAATTCTTCAAAAGTAGATACCGTTATCACTTGTTTTCCTTCGGTAGATGGGAGCATTTTGGTTTCTACAATCGCACGATCATAATGTTTTTGAATTTTTTCTAATTCGATTAGATAATGTCCTTTTTCTTTCTTATCTTCTTCCAGCATACGGATCAAACTAAGTGCAACAAAGATATCTAATAAAATACCTACCCAGAAGAAGAAGAAGAAAACTAAATTGGTGATTTCTAAGTGATTATCTTCTTCTACAATCGAAGATTGATTGATGTCTTTATATTGCATTCCTACTTGGATTGTTTGTTCCGTTAAAGGAATTTTTAATTCTAGTGTTTCTGTTTTGATAATAGGATTTTCAAATTCATCGTATCCAGTCGTCGTATGAACATTTAATTTTACTTGTAAGTAACTATCTAGTGATAAAGCATAATCACTTTTAAATTCACTAATAATTTGATTATATTGATCATAATCGATTTCAATGTCATCTGATATTGTGAAACTTTGAGTATCGCTTACCTGATAATTTTCTAATTCTTTTAATACATAATCTTTTTGGTATAAGACTTGTGCTTCATTACCTGGTTCATGTGCTACTACAGTACCAATAACATCATAAGAATATTGAATATCTGTATTCTTATCGGTGTAATACGTATAGTGGAAATTTGCTTTGATATAATCGATCAGGCTTGCAATATATTGTCTTCCAGCAGGTAGATATTCTTCTTCAAAATAATCATTTTCTTTTAAATAAACATAGTAATCAATTTTCCCTTGTTCGGTTACTTCTAATTGTCGTACATCTGCAAAGCTAATACTTTCTTTTAAGCAAAAAATCGATGCAGCTAATACGCAAAGAAATAATAAAATGCATAATCCTTTCATAATTGTTCTTCTCATAATTTTACCTCCATTCACTTAACCATACACTTGGATATCCAATTGCTGAAATTTTCAATCTTGCAACACCAATAATATCTTTTTCATAAATGACTACTGCATCGATATCATCATTATTATCTCCTTTTGTTTGGTAGGTATAATTCCCATCTTGCGAGTCACTTTTTTCAACGACACGATGGACGATCACCCGATCGTTATTTCGATATACTAAGATATCTCCTACTTCAATTTTATCTTTCTCTTCTTCGTTTAATTTCTCGACAATCACAACATCACCTCGATTGATATTAGGGCTCATCGAAGGAGAGACGATCGCTAGAAAATAATATTTAAAGTAACCACTTGTAAGTAAAATCACTATGAAAACGCAAACAAAGAAAATAGCTGTTACGATTTTACTACCCAAATGTTTCGATTCTCTAATAAAAAACATTCGTTCTTTTTTTACTGCTCTACTAATTAATAGGCAAACAAGAAATGGAAAAACAATTTCACAAATACCCGTTAAATAACTTCCTAAATTAGGATAAATTGGTACGACATAGATTGGTATTTCCATAAGAATTCGAAAAAGAATCAAAGATTTATAAGAAATATGATAGACGAGATAAGTATACGCTAAATTCTTAGCGATTGCTGGCAATATCGTTAAACTAATTTGATCCATTAAAAGATTGATATCTTGGCTTAAGGGGAAAACGTTGCGAATATCGAACAAAATGAAAAAGAAGATCAATAAACTTAATATCCCTTTTTCATGTTTCCCTCCTTTTACCTTGGAAACAACTTGATAACGAAGAAGTTCTTCAAAAAGAATGAGCAAAATAACTGGTAAGATATTGCCTATCATTTTTATGAAATCTAGGCTATAGATCGTCTTGGCGTATCCAGTAAAAATACCTAGGACATAAATGAATACAAAATAAACGATCACGTGACTTACTAAGTTAAAATTAATATCGAGTGTTTTTTCGCTTTTATCGCGTTCAAATCCTTTTAATACAACTAAAATGATAAATAAAATTGCAAGAAAAACAATACCAGCAATTTGATTTTCTAAAAAAGGGAAAAACAAATTATTGATAAATAGCAATAAAATTGCTAGTACTAACACACTCACTATTTTTAAATATTCCTTCATTTTGATCACCAATGTTATCTATCCTATAAATCATTATAATATAATTTTCAACATTTGGCAAGCTTTTTACAAAACAAAAAACCTTGGGGTTTCCAAGGTTCCATGTTATGCTTGTACATAAGTAAGCGTTGCACCTGAATTACTTACAGATACTGAATTTGTTGGTAAACTATCAGCACTTCCACTATAAGTAACAGTAAGAACGATCGTCTTTGTTTCGCTAGCTGCTAAAGTATCATCTTGTTTAACAGCTTGTCCGTCGTTTTCGTAAGTAAGTGTATAGGTGTAATTCGTTTCTACTAATGTCTCATCTGCTTCAGCACCTTCGCCTGAGCCAGTAAACTCTGGTGTCTTAAATTCATAAGTACCGATTTTGGCATCGAGTTCTCCAGCGTTTACGACATCGAATGTGTATTTAACACTGTCGCCTGGAGCTTTTAAGATAACACCATTTAAGGTAACACTTGTCGTATCTAATGAAATATTACCTTTGGTAGCATCACCAGTTACTACACCTTCATCTGCGTTTGCGAAATGCACATCCCAACTGGTTCCACTAGATTGAACAGTAGAACTTGTATCAATCGTTAATACTTGTGATAGTGCTGCAAAACCAAGTGACAACCCTCCGATTGCAAAAACTAGGGCTGCAATCGCAACTGTCTTTAGTGTCTTACTTTCCATAACTTCCTCCTAACTTCCATCTTTATGATGTACAATTTAATTATAAAAGATATTTTTTATTTTTGCAAGAGTATTTTGTTAATTTTAAGAAAAACTCAACTTTCGTTGAGTTTTCTTATGCTTGTACATAAGTAATTGTTGCACCTGAATTAGCAATTGTTACATCGCCTTCTGGTAATTCCGTAGCATTTGCGTTATAAGATACTTTAATTTGAATTTTTTTCGTTTCGCCTGCATTTAATGTATCATTTTGCGCTACACTAGTACCACCATCGACATAAGTAATTGCATATTGATATTGACCTTCTACTAATGATTGGTCTGCACTAGCACTTCCACCAGTACCAGTAAAAGTTGGTTGTTTTGCGGTAAATGTTCCGATTTTGGCATCGATTTCTCCATCATTGACAACATCGAATGTGTATGTAACACTATCGCCTGGAGCTTTTAAGATAACACCACTTAAGGTAACACTTGTCGCATTTAAACTGATAGACCCTTTCACAGCATCACCAGTTGCTACTCCTTGATCAGCATTTTCAAAATGTACATTCCAGCTTGTCCCACTTGATTGAACGGTAGAGTTTGTATTAATCGTCAATACTTGTGATAATGCTGCGTAACCTAAGGTTACTCCTCCTATCGCAATGATTAAAGCCGCAATTGCAACGGTTCTTAGTGTTCTACTTTCCATATAAACTATTTCCTCCTCACATCAAATTTATAACACCACTACCATGTTATACAATCTCATTATAAAAGATTTTTACATAAATTTCAAGCTTTTTTTGTTTTTTAAATCTCATTATACTATGCTTGTACATAAGTAAGAATCATGCCAGCCCCTTCAATACTCACATCATTAGCTGGTTCTACACCATTATCTGGTTCATAAGAAATCGTAAGTTTCAAAGTCCTACTTTCTCCACTCTTTAAATCATCCGAAAGAGCAAGTGGAGTACCATCTTCATAAGTAATGACATATTGATAAGCTTCTTTTACAATGGCCTCATCTGCTACCGAAGTATCGCCAAATCCGACAAAACTTGGGTTTTTATAATCGATATTACCAATTCTAGCATCCAAAGACCCATCATTCACAACATCGAATGTATAAGTAACACTATCGCCTGGCATTTTTAATATTACTCCATTTAAAGTAATATTCGTTGTGTTTAAGGCAAAGTGACCTTCTTCGGCAGCACCTGTTATCATTCCAGAGCTTGCATTTTCAAAATGAATGTCCCATTCTTTAGCCAAAGGTTTAATATATGAATTGGCATCGACATTCAAAACTTGCGATAAAGCGGCATAACTAATGGTAAGTGATCCAATTGCTAAGATAAGTGCAGATACCGCCATCGTTCTTAACGTATTCTTTTTCATACATCCTCCTCTATTTTCATTGTAGCCTCTTTTTTTCTTTTTTGCAAGTTTTATTTTCAAAAAAAGAAAAAGGGAACGAATTCGTTCCCTCATCTATATAAACGCTACTAGTAGCGTCTCAGGAAAGATAAGTATATCTATCTTTCCTCAAACGATGTCTCGTTTTTGATATTCTCACCACTTATAATATATCCGTTTTTTCGAAATGTATTCCAAATATTTCTCTACAATATAATATATGTACATTCAAAATTTATGATACAGCCGTTTCGACGATTAATTGCTTATTTTTTATTTTAAACATAATACTGCCATCTAGGTCAGTTCTGTATATTCGAGATTGTTCTAAAGTGTTCAACACTTCTTGATTGGGATGTCCATACCAATTATTCTTTCCAACACTGATGATGGCATACTTGGGATTTATTACTTCGATAAAACCTTCACTACTACTTGTCTTACTACCATGATGCCCTACTTTTAGAAAATCGATATCTTTTAG
>CALVJD010000009.1 GCA_944332005.1 uncultured Bacilli bacterium | reverse complement strand
ACAACTCAACCGACATTTTTTTAAATTCATTCGCAATCGGTCCATCCAATTCTTTCGTAACAAGATCGATTGCTTGCGTAATACTACGTCCAGATTTAAAAGCATTATTCATAACGATAATCGCTTGTAACAAGTCATTTTCTAATTGTTCTCGATATCTTCGATAACGATAGATATAAATAAAATCCGGCATAAAGAATCCAAACAACATAGGAATACAAATTTCGTAAAGACTGAGTAATTGATATTGGATCGTCTTCGAAAATACAGCAATCAGCACAAAGATAAGAGATACGATAAACTTGTTGATCACAAAATCAAGTCCTGATTCATACCCATTATCGATCACTCCTACATATTTTTCATATCGTTTGGCGTACTTCTGCAAAAAGACTGATTTGGTAAATCCCTTCTTTAAAGATTGGATAAATTGATTATAATGTCCACTTGCTTGATCGATCAAAGATGGAGTATTATCATTCAATGGTTCAATTCCAAACTTACCAATTCTTTTTTCACGGCGCATACTCTTTTGATAAAAGAGTGTAAGAATAATGACAATTCCTAAGACCAAAATAATTCCTAATTGAACAATTAAAAGTTCACTTTCCGTAGAACCAACGACTCGAATATAAATGCTTTCACTTGTCGTATTACCAGCTTGATCACTTACTGTATAAGTCAATGTTTTGATTCCTTTGGTCGTAAAATCTAATTCGTCATAATTCGTCGTAACTTGACTAAGCAAATCCCCATCTTGTCGATCATACACCGTAATACCTGCTAAAGGCTCTAAAGTAGATCCTAGTTGCATTTCGATGTTGCGTTCTCCAACATCGATAATCGGTTTTTCTTTATCGATCTTAAAAACACCACTGCGTACCCTCTTTATCTGACCATTCTGTTCATAAACTTGAACAATAATTTGATAATTACCAGTTGAAGTTAAATAGATCGTCGTTGGATCCGCATTTTCTATTTCGACATAATCCTCTTCTACCCCATCTTTCATAATACGATACTGATACCTCGTTATGGAAGAATCTGGGGTATAAGTAACCGCAATATCTTGATTTGTCGGTGTTGTATTTTCATAAATACTAAATCCATTCCTTTCTTCCATAATTCACCTCTCTAATGTTTTTCGAAAATATCTTTTAAAGTATCAATACCATGAGCTTTTATAATCTCATATACTTTTGGCACATAATCATAGAGAATAAATTCTCCATCGACTTCTCCTGTATCCGTAAGACCCGTTTGATGAAAAGCAAAGATTTCTTTTAATTCAATCATATCACCATGAAAACCAGTCACTTCACTAATACTTGTAATTTTACGTTTTCCATCAGATAAACGACTGATTTGAACGACAATATTAATCGCATTCTCAATATATTCACGAATCGCACGTACAGGGATTTCCATTCCCGCCATCAATACCATCGTCTCCAAACGATTTAAAGCATCATGTGGCCCATTGGCATGCATCGTCGTAAGAGATCCGGTATGACCAGTATTCATAGCCTGCAACATATCGAAAGCCTCTTTGCCACGTACTTCACCAACGATAATACGATCAGGTCGCATACGAAGCGAATTAATGACAAGATCACGAATGGTTACTTCTCCTTGCCCTTCATAATTGACCAAACGTGTTTCTAGGCTTACGACATGACGTTGATGAAGTTTTAATTCCGCTGCGTCCTCAATCGTAATAATACGTTCATCATCTCCAATGAAAGAAGATAATACATTCAGAAGGGTTGTCTTACCACTACCAGTTCCACCACAAATAATAATATTGAGTTTTGCTTGAACACATGCTTCCAGAAAACGTGCCATATAAGGAGTAAGTGTCCCACCCCTTAAAAAATCATCAACATTCGCCAGATCTTCTTTAAATTTACGAATCGTTAAAATAGGACCATTCAAAGATAAAGGAGGTAAAACCGCATTTAAACGCGAACCATCCGCAAGTCTCGCATCGACCATCGGATTAGCTGTATCGATCGTTCTTCCCAAAGGTTGAATCATTCTTTGAATCGTTCTTACAATATGATCCTCATTGATAAATGAAACACTTTCATCACGAAGCAACTTACCATCGATTTCGATATAAATTTCATCTGTTCCATTGACCATTATTTCCGAAATTTCCTTATCTTCCAATAATTCTGATAAAGGTCCGTATCCATTTATTTCATTATCGATCAAATTATAAATATAACTTCTTTCAACATTCGATAAATTGTATCCTTCGATCGTCTTATCGATTTCTCGTTTGACAAAATCATTGATCGTCCCTTTACTTGCTACATTATTATCAATCAAATTTTCGATAATTTTACTGCGCAACTCATCCAATAATACTTTATTAGGAAACGCTTCATAATCTGCCACTTGACGAATCGTAGGCTCAGTAACCTGTACATTAAATTCTTCTACAAATTTCTTAGTCATAAGACACCTTCTTATTTTTTCTTTTCACGAAGTAAAGCTTTCGCAATGAGATCAAAATTTTTCATTGCTTTTTTATTTTTAAGCTGAACCGTTTTATCCAAAGTCATAATTTTCCCATCTAAGACCAATTTATCGATCGATTTCATATGGAAAGAAGATGGAATCGTATAATCAACATTATCTTTCATAATATTTTTGATATCATACTTATTAAAATAAGAGCGATTACAATCAATTGCTTCATTTAATACAATCTTATAATTTTTCTTATCCATATCTTTATAGATCGATATCATCGATTTCATATTTTTGATATCGATTGGATCGTTTGTCATCAAATAAATAATTTCATCGCTATGATCCAATATAATCAATTTATTTTCATCGATTACATAATTGGTATCCACCAAAAGAATATCGTATTTCATAGATGCTTTCGTCAAAATAATACCTAAGTACTTACTTCCAATCTTCGTTGCAATTCTAGGATCTTTTGGTGCTGCTAAAACATCGATATTGTCATCATATGAAAGAACATAATTATCAATATAATCAAAGCGATTATTAGTCAAATCATCAACAACATTATAAATACTACGATCACCATCTAAATTTAAACTCGCTGCAACAGCTGAACCATAAAAATCCATATCGATAATTAATACTTTCTTTCCCATTCGTTTGAAGATCCCCGCTAAATTAAGAACGGTTGTCGTCTTACCGGTTCCACCTTTCATAGAAGTAACGGTAAAAATCTTTCCTTGTTTCACTGCCATAAGACACCTCTATTCTTTTACTAATGTAATGTTACCATCATCGATATAACCACGATAATGACTCTCAATCTTATAAATACTTTGTCCCATCATAATACTATATAGACTAGAATAATGCTTGGATAATAAAATATCGACATAATTCTCATCCGAAACAATTTCTAACACTTCAATATCCTCAATATTTTGGCGGATTGCAACTCTAATATTCTGTTCCCATATCGTCTTATCTTCTTCAATATGTTGTAACCCATATTCGATATTGTCTTTCACGACATTATCTATTTTTCTCTTTTCAATACTGAGCATTCCATAATCAACGATAAAACCAAACAGAATCAAAAGAAAAGGCAAAATCAAAAGAAAGGTAACAAGCGTTTGACCTTTATTATTCCTCATCATAAATCACTCGACTCACCTTCACTAAATAAGGATTTCCTAAAATTTGATTCAAGCCCGGTGTCACGATTGAAACACGTTGTTCTAAATCAATCGTTACCATCTCTTCTGTTTG
The DNA here is from genome assembly GCA_944332005.1 of uncultured Bacilli bacterium. Classification (GTDB taxonomy): domain Bacteria; phylum Bacillota_I; class Bacilli_A; order RF39; family UBA660; genus CALVRE01. The sequence continues at coordinate 1,284 of CALVJD010000009.1, read as the reverse complement.
ATGATAATGAACTGTCATCTTTTTTCTAGCCGCATAGCTTAGAATATCATTTTCTTTTCCTTGTAAATATAAATCAGCTATATAATCGATTTCGTTTTCCAATTGATACTTTTTATAGATGATGTTGCCAAAATCAACTACCCCCATGATTAAAAACATCAAAACAGGTAATACTATGATAAATTCTACTAATGCTTGTCCACGCCTATTTCTCACTTTATCACATCCCTGTACTATAATAAATTATACCAAATAATAAAAAATGAAACAATAAAAAATGACACTTTCGTATCATTTCATTTTCAAATTTTTCGTTTTTGACAAGCAATTAGGGAGCAAGCACGAGGCGGAACGAAAGGTTGCTGTAAGACGTCCCAGTGTAGCAATTGAAGCTGAACTGTCCTACGAGTACACCACCGTCGTGAAGGCCGCCTCGAAAGAACCAGGGAGCGGACGAGCCCACAAAAGAAGAATGGTCAGAATACCACTGATTATGTACTCTTGATGTTCCATCGCTATCTGCAAAAGTCACAAATGGCCCCATCTCTCCCGTCGCATCTCCTAAGATTCGATTTTGATAACTGGTTTCCGTACTATTGCTTAAATATACATCAAAATATTTTGAATCATAAGTTTGGATATTCGTTGCATTAAATCCACTACTTCCATATTTTCCGGATATATAAGATGCCATATATTCATTAGAACCACCTGATATATCATAGATTCCGGTAATGTTTCCAGTAGTACTTGATAGGTATCCTAATCCCGTATTATATGCCTGATTATAATTACTTCCATTTCCATAAGTACCAGGATATCTCCCTTGCTGAATTGTAAGTAAACTACTACTTCCTGTAATATAAGAACTATTGTTGTTAATATTGATTTCCCCATTGATTCCATAAATAGAATGACTTAAATAAGCAACTGCTCCCCATTCCGTATTCTTCATCATGTGTGAATCATTCTCTCTTGAATAGTTATAGGAATTCACAAACATATTATAGATATTCTGATTTCGAATCGATGATTGATTTGGCTTGACTGTGATATTAGTGATACTTCCGGTTGATTCAAACTTTCCTACCCAGAATCCATCTACATCCATACTGATGAAGGCTGGATGCGTCATGTATTCTTTATTATCACATTCCCCACTTTCTCCACTTAACATTGGAGTAACACAACTTTCTCCTTCGATATTGGTTGTATTATTCGTATCAAAAACAATATCGATCGAATGAGCGAGTGTTAAAGTATCACTTACATTTACATTCCATA
>CALVJD010000008.1 GCA_944332005.1 uncultured Bacilli bacterium | reverse complement strand
AATTAAACTACACAAAGGTGTAGTTTTTTTGATGCAGGAAATTTCATAATCTTTCTCGTATATTATTAGTAGGAGTATGATCATGATGGATGAACAAGAATATTTAGACCATTTGTTTGATGAGTATGATGCAAGTATTAAATTGGATATGGAACAGCGAGAGGTTATTTTAAACGATAGTGATGCCTTGATGGTAATTGCTGGTGCAGGAGCGGGAAAAACAACGACTATGGCTGCGAAAGTAAAATATTTGGTGGAACAGAAAAAGATCGAACCAGAAACGATTGTCATGATTTCTCTTACGAATCAAGCTGTTTATGAACTACAAGATAAAATTAATCGATCTTTTCAAATCCCTGCGCATATTTTAACGTTTCATAAATTCGGCATCCAAATATTAAAAGAATGTGGTATCAGAAAACGTGTCTGTAAGAATGCTGATGATATCATCCCATCTTTTTTAAAACAAAAGTTACAAGATGCTCGCTTTCGATCACAGTTTTTACATTTTTTTGCTTATGACTTTGAGATTTCTAAATCCTATATCCAAAATAGTCGCCTGTTAAAGCGTTATATCGAAAAGATCGAATATCTTTCTTTGTGTGGCAAAGTTCAACTCCATAATGAGGAAATTAAGAGGAATCTCGAGGATCAAAATCGCTCTATCACGAATGAGGTGATGGTAACGAGAGAAGAAGTGATGGTTGCCAATTACTTGTTTTTGCACGGTATTTCGTATTGCTATCAAAAACCATATCCTTATTCTTTTGATTATCTTCCGGATTTTACTTTAGAAGTGGGGGGAAGGAATTACTATATTGATTTGGTGAACGATCAAAGTTTTTCTTTTCGATATCGTTATTATAAGTGGAAAACGATGAAATTACATAGTCAGTATCATACTACACAGATTCTACTATCTAGTAATGATATCATCGAAGAATTAGAAGAGGCATTAAGAGAACATTCTATTATGGGTAGGCCTAAAACGGATTACGAAATTTATACGATTTTAGAAGAAATAAAGAAGGATCAAAGTTATATGCGATTCATCCATGTATGTAACACCTTTCTTCATTCTTTCAAAACAAACGGTCATGAAATAGACGATTTTAACATGTGGAAAAAAGAATACGCTCATGATAGAAGAACCACTTTTTTTCTCGATTTATTAAGTGAAATGTACGAATATTATGAGCATTATTTAGAACAAAGAGGTGAGATGGATTTTGATGATATGATTCGCCTTGCTACTAAAAGATTACAGGAAGAAACGCTTGCACTTCCATATCGATATATTATCGTTGATGAATATCAAGATATTTCGAGAGAACGTTTTCTTTTTTTGAAAGCAGTTGTGAAAGCAAGTCATGCGAAACTCATCGTCGTTGGGGATGATTGGCAATCCATTTTTGCTTTTGCTGGTTCTGATGTTTCGTTATTTATGAATTTTGAACAAGAACTACCAAAAGCGAAAAGACTTACCATTACTCATACCTATCGTAATAGTCAAGAATTGATCGATTTAGCAGGTAACTTTGTGATGAAGAATCAGTATCAATTTCAAAAACAACTGACTTCTCCTAAACACTTAGAACAACCAGTAAACATTTATCTCTATGACGATAGTAAACCTTTTCCACAGGAAAAAATAAAAATATTGGAAGAATGTATTGGAGCCATTGTGGAAAAAAGTTCGCCCGATGTCGAAATTTTATTAATTGGTCGCTATAAAAAAGATATTGAGCCTTTGATCGATCATCTTCACTTTCATAAAGAGGAAGATTTCTTGCAATCGACTCTTTATCCACAGGTAACATTAACGTTTATGACGGCTCATGCTTCAAAAGGATTAGGTTTTCCACATGTTATTATCATCAATGGTGAAAACGGGGAATATGGATTTCCAAGTGAAAAGATAAATGATCCCATTTTAGATTTAGTGATCGCTTATGATGATAGTTATGAGGATGCGGAAGAGAGAAGGCTGTTTTATGTGGCTTTGACGAGGACAAAGAATATGATTTTCATTATTGCTCCCGTCCATTCTTCTTCCCGCTTTTTAAAAGAACTTCCTTCTGCACAAATTATCAATCGAACGAAATATCGTTGGAAGAACAAGAAGTTAATATGTCCGAGATGCCATTTTCCTCTTGTTCGTAATTTTTTTAATACGAAACATATTCAACCTCTTTACCAATGTACGAATGATCGCAAGAAGTGTGGTTTTGAAACGAATCACCTCGATTTTATGAAAAAAATTAAAACATGTCCTGAATGTAGAAGAGGTTATTTAATTGTAAAGCGTTCGGAATATGGGTATTTTATGGGATGTACCAATTATCGTAATGGTTGTAACTATCACAAAAACATATAAAAAACAGAGTAGCCTCTGTTTTTATGCTTTCTTTTTATCTTTCTTTAGTTTTTTGATATTTTCTTTTGTATAAATTGTTCTAGAAATTACATTGGTATTTTTCTTTTGAAATTCTCCATTTAAATAGTCATAATAGGTCCCTGGAGAAAGAATTCCATTTTCCGGTACGAAGGAACCAATACTGCGTAGAATCGATTCTGCTACTACAGCACAATTGGTCTTCATAATGAAAAAAGTTTTATTTTTTCCGGATGTAAATTTACGATATTCCGCACTTGCTAGTTTATAAAGTTCACTAGACATATCACGAAAGTTCTTTTTTTCAATTAATCCCATTTCATATAATTGAAGATCAGGATAATAGGGAATCGTATTTTCGGTGATGAGAGTATGAATACGTTCTTTTACTTTCGTCTTTTGTATCTCATTTAATTTTAATCCAAATGATACTAAGTAACGATCACGATTCATGACTTGATATTCAATATAGGCATCTTTATCAGCAATGCAGATAACACCATCTCCAAAGCCATCATAAAATTTTCTCGAATGACGATCGTAATTACCATACGAGTAGATCTTTCCTTCAAAAGCAATTTCAACATGACCAAATGATGCTGTACCACTTTTGGCGAGATGAATGATCACATCTAAATCGGGATTTTCATTTTTCTTTATCGAATAAAATAATGATGGATCATGTTCTACTTTAATAGAATCATTGATGACATTCAATAATTTTTGAGGAATAAAGGCTGTTAAGAAAATAGGAAGAGGAAAACGAATTTTCATTTTTATTTTGTTGGAAACTTTTTGTGGCATTACTTCGCTAATAAAGTCAGTTATATTAGTAATACCATAAAAGATTAGATAAATACCAATAATAATAGCTGCATATTTCATATTTTGGTTTGGTTTTAAAATGAGACAGAGCGATAGTACTAAAAGAACAATAAAGGTAATGAAAACACGAATTCTACCTCGGACACGATTCACTTGATAGATGACAAAGCTAATGAGTTCAATTAACGCATGACATAGTAAATAAATACCAAAGATAACAATAATACTTGCTGAGATAAAATCGACCTTAAAAAATAGAACCGATCCGAATACTAGATCAATTATTGTTCGAACGAATAATTCTGATTTGTTACTTGTATTAAAAATCTTTAAGAAGAAACGAATGATCGCATGAATAAAAATACCAGCTGCTAATAATATAATCACGTATCGCATTAGGGTTGAACCGGATACTATGGAAAAAATTCCGACGGCTATAAAAAATACCCCGGAAACTAAGAGGTTAATCGCATTGACGCTTTTTTTTAACATAATACCACTTCCTTTTCTTATTATACTATATTTTGACTAATAAAAATAGTGTAGTACTTGAAAAATAAGGGCAATTTGCTTATAATGATACTAGATAGTAGGTGAGGATATGATTGTTTTGAAATTGTTTCATCCCGAGAAAGAAATTTTTGAAGTTTCTCTCGTACGTTATATAAAAATAAAAGATCAGGGATTTTTGATTTACCAACACAAAGAAGCAGAAATTGATCAAAGTGGTTACGGAAGAGTTTATGTGGCAAAAATACACGATCATTACTCTGAAGCAATTAGTGAAGATGAATGGCGTGAATTAAAAGATCAAGTAAAACGAATCGTGAAACAAAATATGCGAAAAGAATCTCTCTCTATAGAAGATCTTGATTATCATTTATTGAGTGGAACAATTATTAATGAATATCGTGTGTTTCGCTTTGAACAACCGTTGGTAGAATTATTAAAAGAAAATTATTCCTTTGAAGAAGATGATCTAGAAGAAGAAAAAATTAAAAGACCTCAAATTAAAGAAGCTATTCGAGTACCTTATCTACAAAAAGAAGATTCTAATCTCAATTACAAAGAATTGTATGAATTGATGCAGAAAAAAAATAAAGAATTAGAGGAGGAATTGATCGATTTACAAAATCGTACGATGAGTTATCAATTAAAATATGATCAAATCCGAAAAATATTAGAAGAAAATGATGAAAAAGATAAAATAGCATCATAAAAAACTTTTATTTAAGTTCTTTTTTATATTCTTTTCTTTTTTCATATTCTAAAATCAGTTGATTTTGATATTTTCGATACAATCTTCTTGCTTCTGGATTATCGTATTTTAATAAATCGATGCATCTTTTTTCCAGGTTTTCGATTAAGATGCGATGAAATGTTACTTGATCAAAATTCATAGTATTCACCTATTAGTAGTATGTGCATGATGGGAAATGATATACTTGATCAATTAGAACTTTTTATTGTTGTTACACCCTCCAAAGAGAAAAAAGAAGAAGTAGAATATTAAGAAAAATGGAAATAAAATAATAACGAGGGGCAATAATAAAAGGAATAAAATAAAATATAAACAACACATAATCATGACCTCTTTTTCATAGTACATGAAAAAAATATGTTATTGATCATAATGGATTACCCGAAGGACTTTATTCGTTTAAAAATGATCAATTTGACAAATTTTTAAAATAATGTATAATATGCTTCGAAAAGGGGAGTTATTATGGTTGAGTTATTCATAACCAATCAATTTTTAATTAAACAAATAATGAAAAAGGCAGTACTTGAATTACATATAAAGTTTAATGATTGGAACAAAAAAAGTTAGAAATTGATTCTAACTTTTTTTGATTATAATATATAAACTATCGTTATGTTATTTTTGAATACGATTCATTAGGATAAAATAAAACCGTTGAATAACAACGGTTAATTTCATAATGGTGGAGAATAAGGGATTCGAACCCTTGACCCCCTGCGTGCAAGGCAGATGCTCTAGCCAGCTGAGCTAATTCCCCAAACAGTTTTATTTCACAAACGCATACTCATAATATCATATTTTTTTTGTGAAATCAACTATTTTTTTAACATTTTCTTATCTTTTTAGGATAATGGTGCTAAAAGTCGACATAAAGATTGATAGATTTTAGAGAAAAAGGAACGTTTTTCAATTTTTTCTAATGTTAGTGGATCAGAATTGGCTAGATCCTCAAAAAATTGTTTTTTATTTAGTTCAGTAAATTCTTTTTCATAGATTAAAGTATTTAGTTCATAATTGAGAAGAAACGATCTACTATCGACATTACAACTGCCGATTGAAGTAATATAATCGTCGCTGATTATTACTTTTGAATGAATGAAGCCACGGTAAGTATATACTTCAATTCCTGATTCAATTAATTCTTCTAAATAAGATAGTGTAATTTCATATACAAATTGTTTATCGGGAACTCCAGGAACAATAATTTTAATATCTACACCTGATAGTTTTGCAATTTTTATCATATTAATAAAACTTTCATCTGGTATAAAATAAGGAGTTTCAATGTAGAGATAATTCTTTGCTACCGCTAGTATTTTCAAATAACTATTTTTGACATATTCATGATAACTATCAGGTCCACTAGAAATAAGTTGTAATTTGGTCGTTCCAGTTTTAGCAGGATGAATTGGTAATGAAGGAAGCTCTTCCTTTTGATTGAGATAGTACCAATCATAGAAAAAACGTAATTCGTAGTTTGCTACACTAGGACCTGTGATACGGATACTGGTATCTCGCCAAGGATGGATTCGCTTATCTTTTCCTAGATAGTCATCACCAATATTGATACCACCAGTATATGCGATTTTATGATCGATGATTACTAATTTACGATGTAGGCGAAAGTTAAGTGAAAAGATAGTAAAAATAATAGATGGTAAATAAGGCGACACTTTACCACCTAACTTTTTGATTTGTTTGAAATCTTTGTTTCGTATTTTCAAGTTTCCTAATCGATCATATATGATTTTTACTTCGACTCCCTCTTTTAATTTTTTTTCTAACAGATTTAATAATTGTTTTCCAATTTCATCTTTTGTCTTGAAAATAAAATATTCCATATAAATTGCTTCTTTGGATTTTTCGATATCTTTCCATAAGCTCGAGAATTTTTGTTCTCCATCGATTAAGAGTTCTACTTTGTTCCCTTCTGTCAGTTCATTTAACAAATGTTGTTCATTTAAGATACGCATATTGTAATAATTAGTTGGAAGTTTAATAGTATGGTTTTTGTTTCTGTGATATTTGGCTTCTTCTTCTTTTTCGATTTTTTTTATCGAATATGTTTTGGATAATAATTTAAATTTGTAAGTAGTTCCAAACATAAGATATAGTAGGAATCCTAAAATAGGAAAAAAGAGAAGAAGAAGAAGCCATGCAAGTGCGATTTCACTATGTCTTTTCTCTATACATAAGACAAGTAATATGAGTAGGGAATTGCTGATTAAAATAACAAGTAATGTTTCCATATGTTTCACCAATCTTAGTATGGATAAAATATGATATAATAATTCTAGGTGAATCATAAATGAAACGATTTCGGAGATTTTTTTATAAAAGTTTTTTAATTCTTGTTATTTTAGGTTGTATTAGCATATTGGCAGGAGCAGGAATTAAAATATATATGGAAGTTTCGATGAGAGATTTTATTTATACGGAGGAAGAAATCGAAAAATTGGTAGATATCGATTATATTATTGTTCCTGGAGCTCAAATTATAGGAGAGGAACCTTCTTTATATCTTCAGAAACGATTGGATATGGCAATCAAGTTGTATCAAAATGGTGTTGCCAATACGATTGTTGTAAGCGGTGGTAATCAAAATGAAGAACATAGGGAAGAAGCAGATGTCATGAAAAATTATTTGGTTAAGAATGGGATACCTGCTGACATTATTTATAAGGATTATGGCGGAAAGAATACGTATCAAACGATGTATCGTAGTGTATTGTTTTTTAAAGGTAAGAAAGCTGTTATTACGACTCAAAAAATGTATGCGGCACGAAGTGCATATCTAGCTCGTACAGTAGGTCTAGAGGCCGTGGTAATCGAAAGTGATTTAGGAAGTTATACATCGAATCCATTTGCATATTTTAGAGAGTTTTTAGCTCCAACAAAAGCTTTTTTATATCGTGTGTTTCAACCAGAACCAAAATATTCATTAGAAGAATTACCATTTGTTAAGTAGAGGTGTAGACTGTGAAAAAAGAAAATGAAATCAAAACAAATGCTATGAGATATTTAGATAATAAGAAGATCCCTTATCGAAGTCATACTTATGAATGTGAAGAATTTATCGATGGCATTACCACTGCTCATTTATTAGGTATTCCTCTTGATCATGCATATAAGACGTTAGTTACGGTCAGTAAAAGTAAACAATATTATGTGTTTGTATTGCCTGTCGATCGAGAGTTGGATTTAAAGAAAGCAGCTCGTACTGTAGGAGAAAAAGGCCTAGAAATGATTCATGTGAAAGATATTAATCATGTAACTGGATATGTAAGGGGAGGATGTACACCACTAGCTATGAAAAAGAAATTTCCTACGATTATTGAAAAAGAAGCCTCAACGCTTTCTTTTATGATGATTAGTGGGGGAAGGCTTGGTTCACAAATTGAACTGAAACCAGATGATTTAATTTTAGCGACATCGGGAAAATATGCGAATATTGTAAAAGAAAATCATTCGAATGAATGATTCTTTTGTATTTAGATATATTAAGATATCAATTTTTCGATTTCGAAATGATCTGTTACAACTAACCAATTCCCGGAAAAGAAAGAATTGATATTCCAATAACTGATACCTCCTAAGTGGTATTCCGAGACTAAATTTAATTTAGCATCAATGCTTCTAACATCTTCAAACCATACAACATGAGCTTTATCATTTTCATCTGTATAATAGAAATATGGTGCTTGTGAAACTTTATCATATTCAATGGTAGCATTGTATTTTTGTGCTAATATAACAGCTTCGGTATTTGAAAGGGAACGTGCTTTTGTTCCAGGTTCATAAGGGAGAGTCCAATCGTATCCATAATTTGGAATTCCCATTAGAATTTTTTGACTTGGAATTACCGTAACAGCATATTCTAAGACACGTTTTATTTGATTGATTGGAGCCACTGCCATAGGTGGGCCATAGGTATAGCCCCATTCATAAGTCATTAAAATAATATGATCGACAGTTTTGCCATGAAATTCATAATCATGTGCTTCATATAGTAATCCAGATTGGTTTTCAAATAATTTAGGAGCAAGAGCAGTTGTTACTGTAATTCCGTAGTTATGAAAAAAGGATGTTGCCGTTTCTATGAATTGATTATATAGTTCGCGATCGTTTGGATAGATATATTCAAAATCGATATCGATTCCATAATAATTTTTTTCTTGTATGATCGATAGACAATTTTTGAGAAGATTTTGCTTAGCATTTTCATCAATAAAAATTTGATGCACTAACTCACTATCAAAAGAATTTTCTCCGATATTGGTGATTACCATCATGGAAGCTACTTGGCTTTTTAAGGCTTGTTTAATTATTGCTTCGTCTTCGATTTCTTTCAGATTACCATCGCTTTTAATTTGATAACTAAAGATACTAAGATAAGATAAATAGGGTAATGTTTGATTTAGAACATTTTGATTTATATTTGGATAAGCATATCCATTTACAAGAATTTTATTCTTTGGCGGCTTTATGACAAGAGCCTGACCAATTGTGACAGGATTATCAAGATTAAGTTGATTATCTTTGATTAATTGTTCTAATGGAATACCAAGTTTTTGGGCAACTTGATAAAGAGTATCACCGGCTTTAATTATATAGAAATTCATTTCTTCACCTCTGTGGCATTATATGAAAAAAATAACATCGTTATCTATCAATATCGTAAATTTATAGGATTGTGAAATTTTATCTATATGGTAAAGTTTATTTGGTTATAATCTTTTTTTAAAATATTTTATATACCTTGGCTGAAATTGTCATAACAAATATAGCGATATAAAAAAGAAATAGTTTTATCTGCTATTTCTTTTTTGTATTAATTTGATTATAAAATGTTTTGGTTTCTTCAAATAATTTTGGAGCAAATTCATTTAATAATTGCCAATTTTTAATAAGATTTAATACAAAATCTCTTCCATAGTTTTCTAACATATATTTTCCCATTAAATATGCCGTTGAATAATTGTTAGAAGTGTTATTAAAATCATTTTTTAATTCATCATAAGTGCAGGTGATTTTCTTTATACTATAATTCTGCCCTGATAAATTAGTTGCTAACGCTTCTGAAAACCATATATGACCATGGGAATTATTTTCTCCTAATAATTCATGATGACATATATGAGTAAATTCATGTAAAATAGTCTCCATTTGATCTTGAATAGTTTCATTTTTATGAGAATTCAATTGACGGCAGAGACTTAATTCTAACATATTAATGTTGTTGTCCATTGTATCAGCTATCATCCAATCATGATAAGTTTCGCCCATTTCCTCAAGATAAGGTATTAAATGTTTTTTGTAATCATCGATTGAATAATAAATCTTGATAATAACTTTTCTACTAATATGCTCCAAACCGAAAAAATTCATAATTCCTTTAGATTTGGATTCTAGTGTAGTAATTAATTGCTGAATATTTTTATCATCGAAATTATAAAAAATGATAAATTGATTATTTTCGTATCGCATATTTTTTACCTCACTATAATAAATGATGATTATTTTATGAACTTTGCTTTTTACGACATCTGTAATAAAAACCCTTGATATTGAAATGCACCCCATAGAGTAGACAATAAAAAAATCCTAATTTAAGGGTTATGATATAATACACTTCCGAAAGGAGGTGTATTTATTATGGCTAAAAAAGGGCAAAAATTTGCTAAATATGATAATACTTTTATTCAAGAAATTGTAAATGAACTTAAAAAAGGAATACCTGCTACAAGATTGTCTAAAGAAAATAATATTCCTTTACATACAGTTAAAACTTGGAAAAGAAAATTTGTAAATCATCCTGAATTATATCCTAATGCAGGTGTTGGCAGTGGTAGACCCAAAGAAAAAGATTTAACCAAAGAAGATTATAAAGAAAGATTTGAAATACTAAAAAAATACCGGGCCTTCCTCAAGGAACAACGCGAGAGAAAGTGACTTTTATTAATTTATATAGGGATAAATATAAGTTATATAACATGTGTGCCGTATTAGAAATAAGCCCAAAAACTTATTATAAATATCGAAATAAGGAAGATTCTGACTATTATGATTATTTAGTTATTAAAGAAATATTTGATGATTCTAAAGGCACATATGGCTATCGTAGAATTGTGGAAGGCCTAAAGAGAAAATATGGGGTTATAATGAATGGAAAGAAGGTTTTAAGAATAATGAAAAGATATAATTTAATGCCTAATTATATTAGGAGAGCAAAGAAAAAGAATAAAAATGAGAGGATAGAAGATAATGTCAAACCTGATTTGTTAAAACGTAACTTTAATACTGATAAGCCAAATAAAGTATGGGATACCGATGTAACTTATCTAATATATAAAGGAGCTAGAGCTTATTTATCTACAATAATTGATTTATATGATAGAAAAGTTGTCGCTTATAAAATATCTAAATATAATGATAACAAACTTGTTATGGACACTTTAAATGAAGCTATATCAAAAAGAAAAGATGTACATGGATTAATCTTGCATAGTGACCAAGGATTCCAATATACATCTTATGAATACAAAGCTATCTGTGAGTCTAATGGCATACAAATATCTATGGCTAGAAAAGGCACACCTATAGATGATTCACCGATAGAGAGCTGGCACTCTCTCCTTAAAAAGGAAACTTTGTACAATTATAATATCACATCTTTGGAAGAATACATAACCTTAGTTAAAGAATGGATAGAATTTTATAATAATGATAGACTTAAAGG
>CALVJD010000007.1 GCA_944332005.1 uncultured Bacilli bacterium | reverse complement strand
AGTATCATTACATAAATGATTTTTTACTAAATCAAGTGTTACAATGGCTACTTCTCCGCCGACTTTTGCAAGACATTCTTCTTCGGTTAATCCTTTTTCTAAGATGACATCTTCGTCTTCGAATCTTTGATAAACACATTTATTTCCTTTATAGACGGCAATACTGGCTTTCCCATTCTCATCGAACGATCCTGCTATCGCATCCATCCTCTCTCCTTTATATTCTAAGGCATTGAAATCAATCGTTGGATTAGGGTTATTCATGAGTTCTAGTGCGTATTCTGTTTCCGCTGTTTTTAGGAGATAACGGGCACTATTTTTTAAAGCTCCATCCCTCGCATCTTCTATCACATTCATAATGAGTGGTGTTGCAATTAAGGCTATCACTGCTAATATGACAATAACTGCTAATAACTCAATTAACGTAAATCCTTTTTTCTTCATATTTTTTCACTCCTATTCTTATTCTTCTCTATTTTAATTGTATCATACATTTCTCTTTCATCCAATATGTATTTTTATATGGTGAAAAAAGAGAGGTATATAATACCCCCCCCCCCGTGTGCATATCGCAATCAAAATTTTCAATTAAATATAATTGTCTTCACACAATATATTATTATTTTATTACAATCTCATTTTCAGCAAATAATTCTATTCTTGACAATTTTTTTCATCAAAAAATAGTCAGCAGTTAGTTACTGACTATTTTGTTATTAATCCATTAATTCTTGTTCTAGTGCTTCCAATGGTTCTTCATTTAGAATATCATTTTCTAATGTGTACTCTACTTGACGATACTTTTTAGCACCAGTACCAGCTGGAATTAATTTACCAATGATGACATTTTCTTTAAGACCATTCAAGTGATCCACTTTACCATGGATAGCGGCATCGGTTAAAATTCTTGTTGTCTCTTGGAATGATGCGGCTGATAAGAATGAATCTGTCTCTAAAGATGCCTTGGTGATACCGAGTAAGACAGGACGTCCTGTAGCTGGGCGTTTGCCTTCTAGAATTAATGATTGGTTGACATTTGTAAAGTCATTGATGTTAACCATCGTACCTGGTAAATAATAAGAATCACCAGAGTTGACAATTTTAATCTTAGAAATCATACGTTTTGCCATAATTTCTACGTGTTTATCAGAAATGTCGACTCCTTGACTACGGTAAACTTTTTGAATCTCTAATAAAATATATTGTTGAACGGTAATTGGATCAGTAACAACCAATAATTCTTTTGGTGAGATAGCTCCTTGTGTAAGACGATCTCCTGCTTTTACTTCTTGTCCTACTTCGACTGCTAATTTTGATCCATAGTTAGAAGTATGTTGTCTTGTTTCTATGTCATTTTTAACGCTGATAATAAACTTACCATTTTCTTCTTCAATGTTGGATACAACGCCATTGATTTCTGAAATGGTTGCTCTTCCTTTCGGATTACGAGCTTCAAATACTTCTTCAACACGTGGTAAACCTTGTGTAATATCGTCTCCGGCAACTCCACCGGTATTGAAGGTACGCATCGTAAGTTGAGTACCAGGTTCTCCAATGGATTGTGCTGCCATGATACCAACAGCTTCTCCAGTTTCCACAATATGTCCGGTTGCAAGATTACGACCATAACACTTTCTACAAACACCTTGATGGGTTTTACAAGTAAGAACGGTTCGAATTGGTACTTTTGTAATTCCTGCTTTTATGATCTTGTCAGCTAATTGTTCTGTAATATAGGTATTGCGTTCTGCAAGCACTTCTTTCGTTTCTGGATGTAATACCTTTCTACTTGTATAACGGCCAACAATTCGATCTTTCAATGTTTCAATGATAGTTCCATCGGCTTCATTAACAAACGCTTCTACAACAACACCTTGTTCCGTTCCACAGTCATCTTCTTTTACAATAATATCTTGAACAACGTCAACTAAACGACGAGTTAAATAACCTGCTTCGGCTGTTTTTAAGGCAGTATCAACTGCTCCTTTACGAGCTCCATGGGTTGATAAGAAGAATTCACTGATGGAAATACCTTCACTAAAGGAAGATACAACCGGAATTTCGACATATCCACCAGATGGTTTTGCGAACAATCCACGCATACCAACTAATTGAGTGAATGATCCAATATCTCCACGTGCTTTTGATGAAATCATCATTGCAACTGAGTTATCCGGATTATCTTTTAACCATTGTTCCAATTCTTTGGTAACTTTATTCTTAGCTTCATTCCAGATGTCAACAACTTTTTCGTAACGTTCTTTATCCGTAATTAAACCACGTTTAAATTGTTTATTTACAGTGTCGACCATTGCTTGACTTTCTTCGACAATTTGTTTTTTACTCTTGCTTTCTTGAATATCGCTGATCGCAATAGAAATACCTGATAGTGTCGAATATTTAAATCCTAGGTCTTTCAATTTATCAAGCATAACAGAAGTTTCTGTCGTCTGATAACGTTTATAGATCTGTGCGATCAACTTTCCAAGAGCGCCTTTATTTAAGGCAGTTACCAGAGGCATTTTTTGAATTGCTTCTCTAATATTCGTTCCACGATCCAAGAAATATTTGGATGGTGTTAATCTTTCGATATTTTCGTCACTTGCATCGTTGATATATTGAAATGTATCTGGGAAAATTTCGTTGAACAAAAGCTTTCCTGCCGTCGTCACTAAATATTTGTCTTGATAAGTATCTGGGAAGATCTTATGTCTAAAGCCACGTACTGGTAAAGCAATACGCGTATGAAGGGTAATTTCTCTTCTTTCATAGGCCATCAATGCTTCATCTGGATCTTTAAATGCGCGTCCTTCTCCTGGAAGTCCTGCTTTTTCAAGTGTAATATAATAGTTTCCTAAAACCATGTCTTGTCCTGGTGTTACGATTGGCTTTCCATCTTTTGGTGAAAGGATGTTGTTTGCACCTAACATCAAAATACGAGCTTCTGCTTGAGCTTCTTCACTAATTGGAACATGGACTGCCATTTGGTCCCCATCGAAATCGGCATTAAATGCGGTACAAACAAGTGGGTGTAAACGAATGGCGCGTCCACCAATCAATTTTGGTTCAAAAGCTTGAATACCAAGTCTATGAAGGGTTGGGGCACGGTTTAACATAACTGGATGTTCTTTGATTTTTTCTTCTACTACGTCCCATACACGAGGATCTTGATTTTCAATCATACGTTTTGCAGCTTTGATATTAGAAGCGATTTCTTTTTCTACTAATCCGTTGATAACATGTGGTTTAAAGAGTTCCAAAGCCATTTCTTTTGGAATACCACATTCGTACATCTTTAAACTTGGTCCAACAACGATAACCGAACGACCCGAATAATCGACACGTTTACCAAGTAAGTTTTGACGGAAACGTCCTTGTTTTCCTTTTAACATACTACTTAACGATTTCAATGGTCTGTTTCCGGCTCCGGTAATATTACGTCCACGACGTCCATTATCGAATAAAGCATCGACTGCTTCTTGAAGCATACGTTTTTCATTTTGAATAATGATAGAAGGTGCTCCCAAATCCATTAACTTCTTTAAACGATTGTTACGATTGATCACACGACGATATAAGTCATTCAAATCACTCGTTGCAAATCTTCCACCATCCAATTGGATCATTGGACGAAGTTCTGGTGGGATAACAGGAAGTGCTGTCAAAATCATCCATTCTGGACGGTTTCCTGACTCTAAGAAAGCAGATAATACATCCAAACGTTTAATCAAACGAACACGTTTTTGACTAGCACTATCCTTAATTTCTTCGATTTCTTTTTTAATTTCGGCTACTTCTTTTTCCAAATCAACTTGTTCTAGGAGTTCTTTTATCGCTTCGGCTCCCATACCAACACGGAAACTATTTCCATATTTTTCATAATAAGCACGATATTCTTTATCACTAATCGTCTGTTTCTTCTCAAGAGGAGCAGCACCCGGATCTAATACGACATAACTGACAAAGTAAAGTACTTCTTCTAGGTCACGTGGACTCATGTCAAGGACAAGTCCCATACGAGATGGTACTCCTTTAAAGAACCAGATATGTGACACTGGAGTAGCTAGTTCAATATGTCCCATACGTTCACGACGTACTTTAGAACGTGTAACTTCGACTCCGCAGCGATCACAAATAATATTTTTATATCTTAAGCGTTTGTACTTTCCACAAGCACATTCAAAGTCTTTGGTAGGTCCAAAGATTTTTTCACAAAATAATCCATCACGTTCTGGTCTTAAAGTACGATAGTTAATCGTTTCTGCTTTTTTTACTTCTCCATAAGACCATGATCTGATTTTTTCAGGTGAGGCAATGGCAATTCTTAATCCTTCGAATTCATCAACATTCATTCATCCTCATCCCCTTCCATTAAATCTTCCTCTGTTGGTTCTAATTCATCTAGGCTGTCTTCATATTCTTCTTCATAGTCATCTTCATATTCTTGTTCACTAGTATTTTCTTCTGTTATTTCTTCAGTAGGTAACGTTAAATTTTCCTCTACTTCATCAGTACTCAAATAAGCATCTTTATCGGCTTCTTCCAAATCTTTCAATTCGACATATTTACCTTCTGAATTGAGTACGGTAATATCAAGTCCTAGAGCTTGGAATTCTTTGATCAATACACGGAATGATTCCGGTACTGCTGATTTTGGAAGTGGTGTTCCTTTTACTAAAGCTTCATATACTTTAACACGACCAACTTGATCGTCCGATTTAATCGTCATCATTTCTTGCAGAACATGAGCGGCACCGTAAGCATAAAGTGCCCAAACTTCCATTTCTCCGAAACGTTGTCCACCCATTTGTGCTTTACCACCAAGTGGTTGTTGCGTAACAAGTGAGTATGGACCAGTACTACGAGCATGTAATTTATCATCGACCATGTGATTCAATTTGATCATATACATGACACCAACACTAATGCGATGATCAAATTTTTCTCCTGTACGTCCATCGTATAGATCAGTCTTTCCGTCTTCAGGAAGTCCTGCTTCTTTTAAGGCATCGATAATTTCTTCGCGAGTCGCACCATCGAAAACCGGCGTTGCGACATGGATACCTAATTTATCAGCGGCAATTCCTAAATGCATCTCTAGTATCTGACCAATATTCATACGAGATGGTACACCAAGTGGATTAAGCAAGATATCCACTGGTTCTCCATTTGGCAAATATGGCATATCTTCTTCCGGTAAAATTAAGGAAATAACACCTTTATTACCATGACGTCCAGCCATTTTATCTCCAACGCTGATCTTACGTTTTTGAGCAATGTAAATACGTACTTTCTTAGAGACACCTGCTGGAAGTTCGTCGCAATCTTCTTTCGTGAAGATTTTAACATCATGAACAATTCCTTCTCCACCATGAGGTACACGAAGAGAGGTATCACGAACTTCACGCGTTTTTTCTCCAAAAATGGCATGCAATAATTTTTCTTCACTTGTTAGTTCAGCCATTCCTTTTGGTGTTACTTTTCCAACTAAAATATCATCATCATGTACTTCTGTACCAATGCGAATAATACCGTTTTCATCCAAATTTTTACGAGCTTCTTCACCGACATTTGGAATATCACGAGTAAACTCCTCAGGTCCTAATTTCGTATCACGACATTCAATTTCATAATCTTCGATATGAATCGATGTATAAACATCATCTTTTACTAAACGTTCATTTAAAATAACCGCATCTTCATAGTTATACCCATTAAAGTTCATGAAGGCGACGGTAACATTTTTACCTAAAGCTATTTCCCCTTTATCCGTACTTGGTCCATCGGCAATTACTTCACCCATGTGAACATGATCACCTACTCTTACAATTGGAATTTGATGGTAACAAGTACTAGCATTACTACGTTCAAATCCACTTAAATAGTAAGTGTCATATCCCTTAGCATTCTTCACAACAATTTTACGCCCATCGACATAGTCGACAATTCCATCTGCCTTCGCAATCACAACCGCGCCAGAATCACGAGCGGCAATCGCTTCTACACCAGTTCCTACCAGTGGTGCTTCAGCTTTTAATAGTGGAATTGCTTGACGTTGCATGTTCGAACCCATGAGGGCACGTTTTCCGTCATCATGTTCCAAGAATGGAATCGCACTGGTTGTAATCGATACAATCTGTTGTGGAGAAACATCGATATAATCGATTTTTTCTTTTTCGACCATCAAGTTTTCACCACGGTAACGAACGGTTACACGTTCTGGAACAATTTCATCCTTTTCATTCACTTGAACCGTTGCTTGTGAAATATAATATTCTAATTCTTCATCAGCCGTCATATAGACAATTTCATCCGTGAGTTTGCAATTGTCAACTTTACGATATGGTGTCATAATAAATCCATAATCATTGACTCTAGCATAACTTGATAAAGATGTAATAAGTCCAATATTTGGTCCTTCTGGTGACTCAATTGGACAGAGTCTTCCATAATGTGATGGATTAACATCACGTACTTCCATACCAGCACGATCGCGAGAAAGTCCACCAGGTCCTAAGCTCGATAAACGACGTTTGTTCGTAAGTTCGGCAATCGGATTGGTTTGATCCATAAATTGCGACAATTGACTGCTACCAAAGAATTCTTTAATAGCTGCCGTAAGAGGTCGAATATTGATTAAGGTTTTAGGGGTTACCTCTGTCACTTCTTGCGTTGACATACGGTCACGAATCACTCTTTCAATACGACTAATTCCTACGCGGAACTGATTTTGTAATAATTCTCCTACTTGACGTACACGACGATTTGATAAGTGGTCAATTTCGTCATAAGAACCAATTCCTTCTAAAAGATTTAAATAATAAGAAACAGATGCATAAACATCAGAAATGGTAAGACGTTTAATGTCGATTGATTGATCGTTTCCAATTACTTTAACCACTTTTTCCGGATTATGTTTCGAGTAAACTTTTACGATTTGTACTTTATTATAAGTATCCAATTCCAAATTGATTGGTACTTCTACAACGCCATATCCTTGAGTAAAGATTGGTTTTAATTCTTCTAATACATCTTTTGTGATCAAGGTACCTTTTGGATATAATACTTTTTTATTCACGACGATATCTTCCGCAAGAACACAGTCGATTAAACGATCACAAATATTCAATTTTTTATTGAATTTATAACGTCCAACTTTCGCTAGATCATAGCGGAAAGCATCAAAGAAACGAGTAATCAATTGATTCTTCGCACTTTCTAGAGTAGATGGTTCCCCTGGACGTAATTTAGAATGAATATCGATCAAAGCTTCGTCGGTATTTTTATTCGTATCTTTTTCAATCGTACGTTTTAGATAATCATCTTCTCCAAATAGATCTAAAATATCTTGATCATTCGATAATCCAAGAGCACGCAAAAGCGTTGTAATTGGCACCTTTCTCGTACGATCGATACGTACATAAATCACATCTCTAGCATCCGTCTCATACTCTAACCAAGTACCTCTAGTCGGAATAATTTGTGAAGTAATAACGGTACGTTCATTCTTGTCCACTTCATGGCCAAAATAAACACTTGGAGAACGTACTAATTGCGATACGATAACACGTTCTGCTCCATTGATAATGAAGGTTCCACCATCTGTCATGATCGGTAAGTCACCAAGATAAATTTCTTGTTCTTTTACTTCTCCCGTTTCATGATTAAATAACCTTGCTTCTACTTTAATCGGTGCGGCATAAGTCGCATCACGATCTTTACACTCTTTAATAGAGTATCTAGGTTCATCGAAAGAATAATTTCCTAATTCCAACGACAAATTTCCAGTAAAACTTTCTACTGGAAAAATATCTTCAAACACTTCTTTTATTCCTTCGTCGATAAACCAATTATAAGACTTTTTTTGAATTTCAAGTAAGTTCGCCAACTCAATCGCATTTTTCGTTTTTGCGTAACTTCTTCTTTCTCGGTGATCACCAAATTTTTTAACTGTATAAGCCACAATTTCACCCCTATAAACTAGTTTTCCACAAAGAACATCCCTTTTATTAAAAGTACATGTCGGCAATTTATAATTTTACCGAAAATCTTGCAACTTGTCAATTGTTTGTACAACAAATAATGTAAAAACCTTTCTTTTTATCTAAAACTTCGACCTCATAGATTTCACTTAATCGCTTGATGGCCGTTTTAGCTCCTTGATCTTTATTCATTACAAAAATAAGTTGTCCACCACTTACTAAATGTTCTTTGGCTCCTAATAAAATTTGATATAAAATGTCATTCCCGACGCGAATCGGCGGATTCGTAATAATAAAATGATATTGATCCGTCACCTGATCATAAATATTACTCTCAAAAATATGAACATCGACACCATTTTCTTTCGCATTCAAAGAAGCTAGGTGGAGACTACGACGATTGATATCGATCATATCCACAGAAGCATCCGTGTTCTTTTTTATATAGATGCCAATTGGTCCATATCCACATCCAAAATCTAAAACTTTTCCCTTGATGCTTGTTAGATCGATCGTTTCTAGCAAACATCTCGTTCCAAAATCTAGACCTTTTTTGGAAAAAACACCACGATCGGTAAAGAATGTAAATTCTTGATTGCCGATATAAGTAATAATCTTTTTCTCATCACTTTTCAGGTTTGGATCATTCGTAAAATAATGTGTCATTCTACCACCTTTTAAATACGGTGAAAGCCCATACCGATTTTTTCAGTACAGGCCATCCTATTCTTATTTGTTATTTTAATTCGATTGTAGCGCCAGCTTCTTCGAATTTAGCTTTTAATTCATTCGCTTCATCTGAAGATGCTTTTTCTTTAACGACACCACCGTTATCAGCAAGATCTTTTGCTTCTTTTAGTCCTAATCCAGTGATTTCACGAACTAATTTGATAACAGCTAACTTAGAAGCACCAGCATTTACAAGTACTACATCAACGGTACTTGGTCCTTCTTCAACAGCAGCACCAGCTACAGGAGCAGCAACTGCAACTGCACTTGGATCGACTCCCAATTCTTCCTTCATTAAATCTACTACTTCTTTAAGTTCTAAAACTGTCATTTCTTTTAGCGAATCAATAATTTCTTTTGCACTTAACTTTGCCATTCTAATTCCTCCTTATTAATTATTTTCTTCTAATTTTTTACTATATAAATCTACACAAATCGCAAAATCGCGAACAGCTCCCATAAGTCCCGTTGCCACCATCGTAAGCAATCCTTCACGTGATGGGATAGAAGCATATTTTTTAAGTAATTCGATATCCGCAACACTTCCATCAACATATCCAACTTTTAACTCTAAAGCGGGATGATCTTTTGCAAAATCGCTCAATACTTTGATTGGAGCAATCGCATCGGTTCCAAAGGCAATCGCTTTTGGTCCTGTTAGTTCTTCTCCTAAATCGATATCAAGAGAATCTAAAGCACGTTTTGCAAGTGTATTCTTATAAACTTTTAAATCAGAACCACCAGCACGTAATTTTCTTCTTAATTCGTTTGTCTCTGCAACTGTCAAGCCATGGTATTCAAAGACAACTACAGAAGCAGACTCTTTAATTTTACTAGCGATCTCGTCTACAACTTCTTTTTTCTTTGCTAAAATCGTTTGATTTGCCATTCTACACCTCCCCTTGCTTTCCCGTAATAAAAATCCTTATAGTTACACAAAGTACCATAAGGATTCCAAGACTTATCTGATAAGTTCCTCGGTAGGAAAGATTAAGCGTTACGCTCCTACTGTCTACGGTACTAAATAATATTTTTTGAAGACAAATTGATTATAACACAACGTTTATTAAAAGTCAAAGCTTTTTACATCAATTTTAACACCAGGTCCCATTGTAGAAGAAACACTAACATTTAAAACATAGTCTCCCTTTACTACAGATGGTTTTGTTTTTAAAATTAATGAAATAAAGGCTTTTACATTTTCAACTAATTTTGCTTCATCAAATGAAACTTTTCCAACAATAACTGCTACATTACCAAAACTATCAGCACGATATTCAACACGTCCGCGTTTTACATCTTCTACGGCTTTTTTGGTATCCATTGTAACCGTTCCTGTCTTAGGGTTTGGCATTAAACCTTTAGGTCCTAAAAGCTTACCAATTTTTCCTAATGCAGGCATCATATCTGGAGTTGCAATCATCGTATCAAAATCAAACCAATTTTCTTTGGCAATTTTATCGATCATATCACTATCTCCAACATAGTCTGCACCTGCTTCTTTAGCAGCTTTAGCAGCATCACCTTTGGCAATAACCAAGACTTTTTTCGTCTTTCCAGTTCCATTAGGAAGAACAGTTGCGCCTCTTAATTGTTGATCAGCTTTTTTGGTATCTAGATTTAATCTCATTGCAAGTTCCACTGATTCATCAAATTTAGCAGGAGCAATTTCTTTTACTAATTTCACTGCTTCTTCGATTGTATATGCATGATTTTTTTCTACTTTACTAGCAGCATCTACATATTTCTTACCTTTTTTCATATTTTTCCTCCTTACGTGGTATTTACGGAAGTGCGGTTCCTCCCACAGGATAAAAAATCCTATTTATTAATCTTCTACTTTAACACCCATGTTTTTAGCTGTACCTTCAACAATCTTCATAGCGCTTTCAACATCGTATGCATTTAAATCAGGCAACTTTGTTTCCGCGATTTCTTTCAATTGTTCACGAGTAATAGTAGCAACAACTTCTTTTGATCCTTTGGCAGAACCTTTCTTAGCTTTAGCAGCCTTCTTAATCAAGAAAGCAGCTGGTGGAGTCTTAATTACAAAATCGAACGTTCTATCTTCATAGATAGTAATTTCAACTGGTAAAATATCCCCCATTCTATCTCTTGTTGCATCATTATACTTCGTACAGAATTCTTGCAAATTAATTCCGGCTGGTCCTAACACCGTTCCTACTGGAGGAGCTGGTGTAGCTTTTCCTGCATCGATATTAAGTTTTACTACTTTAGTAACATTCTTTGCCACGAAAAACACCTCCTATAATATTTTCGCGAGTGGTCCAAATAGCATACCGCTTTTTTTAAATGCTTCTTGCCTCCCACTTTCTATATTAAAATTCATAATATAGCGTATTCATAATAGCACAATTCCCGCTTTTTGTAAACTATGCTTTTTCAATTTCCGTTAAATTTAATTCGACAATCGTCTCTTGCCCAAATAAGTCGAGCGCAACTTCCAATTTGGCACTTTCTTTATTGATTGATTTCACTTTACCATACATATTCGCAAATGGTCCAGCAATCACTTTCACCATATCATCGACATTGAGTTCGTTACCGATTTCTAAACGACTCATTCCCATGCTTCCTAAAATCTTATCGACTTCTGCTGGAGCTAATGGAAACGGTTTTGCTCCTTTACCAGAAGACCCGATAAATCCTGTTACTCCCGGCGTATTACGTACGATAAACCATGCTTCATCATTCATGATCATCTCTACTAGAATATATCCTGGGAACATCTTTTTTACTTTTTCTTTCTTAACGCCATCTTTAATTTCTACTTCTTTTTGTTCCGGAACGACGACACGGAAAATATAATCTTCCATTCCCATCGAACTTGCACGCATCTCTAATTTCTCTTTTACCTTATTCTCATGTCCAGAGTAAGTATTTACTACATACCATTCTTTTTGCATTATCTCACCAACATCTTAAGTCCAGCAATAATTAAATCGGTAAGAGAGAAAAAGACTGCGAAAAAAAGAATAAAAGCGATGGTTGCGGTAGAATATTTTAGCATTTCCTTTTTATCAGGAAAACGCACTTTTTTCATTTCTTTTTTGACACCTTTGAAAAATTCTTTCATTTTCTTCATATATCCACCTACTATTCATCATATGTGTTTTTTCAAAATAAAAACACTTTAATTCGTGTCTACATACAAAATATCATAACTATTAGAAAATGTCAATCAATTCCTCATAAAAAAACATTTTTTCACTATAAAAGGAATGCATGCATTCCTTAATGTTTCCTTTTTTTATGTACTTGTTTTTTTATCGAACCATCATCAAACAAATAAACTTCATCCGCTAACGCTTCTATATCTTCTTTAATATGGGAAGCTAAAATAACGATTTTATCCTCTCTACTATATTCTTTTAATTTTTTACGTAAATCACGTGCCGTTTTTTCCTCTACACCATTAAATGGTTCATCCAAAATTACTATTTCTGGCCTTTCCATTAGAGCCTGAGCAATTCCTAATTTTTGTTTCATACCTAAAGAATACTTACTATATTTTTTATCTTTATCATCCATCAAGTTAACATCCATTAAGGCTTGTAAAATTTCTTTATCACCTATCGTATTTTGAATAGAAGCTAATAATTTCAAATTTTCATAGCCTGTTAAATCAGGAATAAAATTGGGCTTTTCAATTAAAGCCCGCATACTAGGCGGAAATCCTTTTTGCTTGATAACATTAACACCATCGAATAAAATTTCGCCTGTAGTAGGCTCATAAAAACCACAAAGCATTTTCAAGAAGACACTTTTACCACTACCATTTCTTCCAATTAATCCGTAAATTTTTCCATTTGTAAAAGAAATATTAATATTTCTTAAAATAGTAACATCTCCAAATTTTTTTGATACATTTTTAACGTCAATTTTCATTTTAACATCCCCTAACAACTTTCGATCAGTCTGACATGTACACTTTTATACATATAAATTAAAAATAAATTTATCAACATAAATAACATAAATAAAACTAAAAAACTCATCTTCCAAATGTTAGTAGGTAACACTAGGAAAATCCCCAAAAAAGAACAAATTAAAATCGGCATTAGCCATAAGTATTTACGCCCAATAAAAACAAACAAAAGACTAGTCGACTCTACACAAAATATATATAAAACATTTTTGCAATAAAGTAAAATATGGAAAGGCACAGATATATTTTCTAATAAACTGAGTAAATTAAAAAATATATGGGCAATCATTAATAACAACGCAGAAATAAAATAAATGGTTATCAGTTTAGAAACAAGCCATTGACTGCTGGTCATTCGTAAATAAATATTGTCTAGTCCAAATTTAAGATCTTTATAAAATAACTGAAACGTAATATAAATATAAAAGGTTACCATAAATAAGAAAACTAATTTCTCAAGCCAGCCAGAACTAATCCAATCAAAACGAACGGCTAATGTGTCATAATAAACTACATCAACACTCCTTACACCCCTAAAAATATGGAAATAAAAATAAGACAATAAGATAACCAAGTACACTAACAAAAATTTTCTTTGTTTCTGAATCATATAATGGATATCATGTAAAAAAATATATTTCATTAATCACCAACACACTTCATATGTTTTTTTGTAATATTAAACAGTATTAAAAAAGCAATAAATAGACTACCAACATAAATCGTAGAACATAACACCTCTAAACGAAATGTACTATAGTAGTGCAAGCGAAGATAATCTGCTATGATCCAATACATTTCAAAAAGAGAATCTACAACCTTTCTCATTTCATAAGGTGTTACTAAAATAACAATACTTAAAATTAAATTTAATAATATAACTACTTTATCATTGATTAATTTTAATAAACAGACACTAATCATATTGATTATTATAAAGTTAAAAAACAATCTCGATAAATAGAAAAATAAATACGATAGATTAGAAATAGAATAATCTAAGATATGATTTATTTCAAAGCCACCACTAGCAAATAAATTTAAACCAATTACGATCATAACTAAATTGATAAAAAACAATACCGCATCATTTATTAAAATACGCATTAATAATTGTTTCAAATATTCTTTGCGATTCTGACAACGAATAATAAAAAATTGATTTTTTTCGAATCGATCAAACGTGTACAAGGTAAAAAGAAATACCAAGCCAAACAAGCAAACCAAATAATATCCATTCGTGACAATATTGAAAAAACCATCGATATAAGATTGATTATTCGCCAAATAAGAAGTACCATACAAATTAAAACAAATAAGTAATAAAAAAATCAAAAGAAAGCGACTTCCAGACAAATCAGATTTTAAATTTTCAACTATTATTTTCCCTTTATTTTTCATTTTCAATGATAACCCCCTCTTTATTTCTATATACCAAAAATAAAATTAGGCTCTATAATAAATAGTGTTGGTGAGTATTTTCACTAATGCTATTTTTATTTAAATAAAAAGACATAAGTTTGATACAATGTAATTAACAAAAAAATAAAACACTGAAAGGAACAAACTTATGTCT
>CALVJD010000006.1 GCA_944332005.1 uncultured Bacilli bacterium | reverse complement strand
ATTGTCAAAAATAAGCAAATTTGTTATAATGGATTTGCTTGATTTTATGGCGATGTAGCTCAGTTGGCTAGAGCAATCGGTTCATACCCGATCGGTCGGTGGTTCGAATCCACTCGTCGCTACCAATTTTGTTTATTTTACTAGGTATCATACCTAGTTTTTTATTTGAAAAATACATGATATAATTATCTAAATAGCAAATCGTAATTTGCTGTGCTTATTTATATATGAAGTAATATTTGAGGATATAAATATCGAATGTTAATAAGCATTGCTTGTAGCAACGAACTGTTCTTTATATAATAGTGTAGTAAAGAAAGGAGTTGTTGTAAAATGTTAAAAGACAACATTAAAGCAATAAGAAAATCAAAAGGACTCTCACAAGAGGAACTTGCCATAAAGTTAAATGTGGTGAGACAAACAATTTCTAAATGGGAGCAGGGACTATCAGTTCCTGATGCGGAAATGTTAATTACAATATCAGAAGTTCTTGAAACACCTGCAAGTACTTTACTTGGAGAAAATATTTCTGAATCTAAAGTGGATGATATAAAAGCCATTTCTGAAAAGTTGGAGATCATAAATTTACAACTATCACAAAAGAAGAGGGAAAGAAGAAAAATAGCTCATTGGTTGTTAATCTCATTATGTATCATGATAATAATTATTTTCATATTTTTAATTTTATTGAATAGTCCATACTTAAATTGGAATTATCGTAATCCTGAGTGGGCTGTTGTAGGAACAATATGGCATGCATTTGAATGGTTATATGTTAGAATAGCACCAATTATCCTAATTGGATTCATGATTGGGGTTTTCTTAACTAGGAAGAAAGACTAAAGTTATTTTTTTAACAATAATTTGTGGAATTATCTCTTGTTACCATATTAATATAAACTAGATAGAGGTATCTAGTTTTTTATTTATAAAAATATGGTATAATGATGAAAAGATCATATTACAAAGTTTGAATAGGGAGATTGAGGTTATGAAAAGATTTGTCAAACGTGCAAAACAGTATATTCAAAATATGAGCAAGACCAAAAGAAGAGTGTATCTCGTTTTACGATTGCTGATTTTTGTTTGTATGATTCGCGAATTTATGGCAGGAAATATGCAAAATGGAATGTTATGTATTCTATCTTTATTTTTATTTATTTTACCAGCTTTCGCAGAAAAAACATTTAAAATTGATTTGCCAGAGGGATTGGAGATCACGATTTATATTTTTATCTTTTCAGCAGAAATTCTTGGAGAAATCAATAATTTTTATGGTCTTATTCCAAGATTTGATGAAATACTTCATACCATTAATGGTTTTTTATGTGCAAGTATCGGTTTTTCTCTCATTTATTTATTAAACGAAAATATTACTGCCATTAAACTTTCACCATTATTTGTATCGATTGTGGCTTTTTGTTTTAGTATGACGATTGGCGTTACATGGGAATTTTTTGAATATGGAATGGATAATCTTTTCAATATCGATATGCAAAAGGACGAGTATGTCTACAAAATCAATACGGTTACACTCGATCCGGATGTGAGCAATCAAGTTGTGTCTTTAAATGATATCGATAAGACCGTTATATATGATAGCAATGGTCAAGAATTGGTCACTTTAAATGGATATTTAGATATTGGTCTACATGACACTATGATGGATTTAATTGTCAATTTTATTGGTGCTTCTGTATTTAGTGTTATTGGGTATTTATATATCCATAACAAAGAAAAATACAAGCTTGCAGAAAATTTTTTGACGCGCAAACGAAAATAAAAATTTTAACTAGATGGTAGATCTAGTTTTTTTGATGGTTGGTTATTTTTGAAAATTGTGATATGATAAATTTATGATACAGAACGGAAGGGGAATATAAACATTATGAAAAAGAAAATAGGTGTGTTACTCTTAGGTGTCATTTTAATAATAATCATTATCATTTGCTTCATACTTCAACAAAAAGTAAAAAACGACAAAGATGTTTTGCAACAAGAAATGGATAAATTAAATATTATGACAACTCAAACAAAAAGTGGAATGAAACTAGAAACGGAATATATTCAAGTGGATGATGATCAATTTTATATAAAAGTTCCGATTGATTTTGATCAATTAGATAGAGATGCTATTTTACAAAGATATCCGAAAAACACACCTGGAATTGTATTTTCTAATGAAGAAGGCAATGTCGATATATTTATTTATATGAGTGATGGTATATTCGAAAATGAAGAGGTAAAATCTTATCAAAAAGAAATCGTTCAGTTTTTAAAACAGGATAACAAGTTGATTGATAGTACTTATGATACGATAGGAAAACATGCTGTCGCAGAAGTAGAATTCATGAGTCAAGAAGAAAATCAGCATTTTTATAACCATACTGTTTTTTTCTCCTATGATCATAAATTAGTTTTTATTTCTTTTCGCTGTTTTGAATCCTTACGAGAAGAATGGGAAACCGTTGGCAAATTTCTTATCGAATCTTTGCTTTTTGTAGAGGGAGAGTAAATATGAAATATAGAAAAAAAATAGGACTTTTATGTTTTATAATGATAATTGGTATCATCAGAGTAAAGGCAGCTACCAATCCATATGTCCAAACAGGTCCTTATGGAACAAATTGTACATGGTATGCTTGGAATATGGCATATGAAAAAGCAGGGGTTGCATTACCTGGCTTTGGAAATGCGAAAGAATGGTATAACGATGCAAAGAATGCTGGATATTCTGTTGGGACGACACCTAGAGCGAATTCGATTATCGTGTGGGGAGGCTGGACTTCTTATGGACATGTAGGATACGTCGAAAGAGTCGATGGTAATACTTTATATGTTTGGGATTCAACGGGTCCATGCATCGATCGTGATGACCCTGAATTTATCGAATGTATCGCGAATGGTGTAAGTGAAGAAACCGATCGAATTTGCTATGCGAATGCAAAGAGAACAGCATGTGAATATACGATATCGCCAGATCGCTACGGCATAACTGGGTATATCTATTTAGACGATGCACCTAAAACACCAAGTTCTTCAAAACCGACAACTTCTATTCCCGATAAAGAAACAACAGAACCAGTAGTAAAGTCAAAATCGAATAATGCTAATTTAAAGAGTATTGAATTAAGTTCGGGAGAAGTATTATTCGATCCGGAGATACTAGAATACAATATTGAAATAGAACACGAAATAGAAACAATAACAATTGGTGCGATGGCCGAAGATGAAAAGGCTGTGATTGAAGGAGTAGGGGAATATTCGCTGCAAGTTGGTTCAAATGATATAAAATTAATTGTTACAGCAGAAGATGGCAGTAAGAAAGAATATCTATTTCATCTTTTAAGAGAACCATCACAAATACAAATCCTTCCAATCGAAATAACAGTGGAAACAGAAGACATCAAGACTAACCCTTCTCGGAATGTTTCTTCTCTTTTCATAGTAATAATCATTGAGATTATATTGTTTTTACTTCTCATGATTACTATTTATGAACATTTTCGTGATAAAAGGAAATCATGAAATAAATCGCGTATCATATTTCCATTTATAATAAAAATATGAATAGAAAGTAGATAGATAAGAACATGGATAAGGCATATCAACAAACCATTTCACAAATATTTACATCTTTGCAGACATCAAAGCAAGGATTATCTTCTAAACAAGTGAGAAATTTACAAAAACGTTATGGGAAAAATGAACTAGTAGAAAAAAATAAGAAGACGAAATGGCAAATTTTTTTGAGTCAGTTTAAAAACATTATGATCATTCTTCTATTAGTCGTAGGAATACTATCACTAATTTATGCGATCGTAACTAAGAGTGATTTTTTAGAGCCGATTGTGATACTTGGTACAACTTTCGTCAATTGTATTATGGGCTTTTTACAAGAAGCCAAAGCGGAAGATGCAATTGGAAAATTAAAGAAATATTCGGCCAATTATGTAACTGTAAAGAGAAATGGTAAATTTAAAAAGATCGATTCTAAAAAGTTAGTGGTTGGTGATTATTTAGTCTTAGAAGCGGGTGATAAAATACCAGCGGATGCCAGAGTAGTTGAAAGTTATTTTGGAAAGGTTGATGAATCGATTTTAACTGGAGAAAGTGATACGGTTGATAAAGATGAAGCAATTATTTCTAAAGAAGTAACCATTTCCGAAAGAAAAAATATGGTTTATTCGGGAACGGTATTGGTAGCTGGTAAAATTGAAGCAATCGTAGTTGCGATTGGTATGGATACCGAATTAGGTAAAATTGCGAAAGTTATGAATACCAAAGAAGAACCACTTACACCTTTACAAATGAAAGTAAGAAAAATTAGTCGTTTTATTACGATTGTTGCAGCGATTCTGATTGCTTTTGTTTTGATTTTTAGTCTTTGGAATCACTATGATATGTTAAGTATCATCATGTTGTGTATTTCGATGATCGTTGCGAGTGTGCCTGAATGTTTACCAATTGCGATTACGGCGACTCTTTCGATCGGCGTTAGTCAAATGGCCAAAAAAAGATCGATCGTAAGAAATTTGGCGGCGATTGAAACATTAGGATCGACAGAAGTGATTTGCAGTGATAAGACGGGGACTTTAACGGAAAATAAAATGGAAGTTATGAAAGTCTTAACGCCTACTGGAGAACTTTCTGAAGATGCGATTCAAAAGCATCCACAATTTACGGAAATTATCGAATATTGTAATACTTCTATGTTAAATGAAGATGGGATATATACCGGTGATGCTGTCGATGTCGCTTTAAAAAACTATCTACAGAAATACGATGTCAAGGTTGCATCGGCGGAAAAAAGGCTAGAGCTACCATTTGACTCTGATCGCAAAATGATGAGTGTGATCTATGATAAGGACCAGCAAACATTTTTATATACAAAAGGTAGTTTTGAATCGATTATCAAAAGATGTACCAGTGTCTTAATCGATGGAAAAATACAAAGACTATCAAAGGATAAAATGACAAACTATCAAAAGCTGGAAGAAGCGATGTCCAATGAAGCTTTGAAAGTTTTGGCTTTTGCTTATAAAAAGATCCATACAGATAGAATTCTCGAAGAAGATTATTTTCAAGAAGAACAGGATTTGATTTTTGTTGGATTAGTTGGCTTAAAAGATCCTGTTCGAAAGAATATTAAAGAATCCATTGAAACCTGTTTACAAGCGAATATTCGTCCTATTATGTTAACGGGAGACAATTTACCAACTGCTTATGCGATCGCAAAAGAAGTTGGTATCTGTTCATCGATGCAAGAATGCTTGAATGCGAGTGAACTAGATGGCATGGGTGAAAAAGAATTGATCAAATGCCTTGCCAAACATTCGGTATTTGCAAGAGTTAGTCCAGAAAATAAATTACAGATTGTAAAAGCGCTTCAAAAAACGGGGAAAGTAGTTGCTATGACTGGTGATGGCGTGAACGATGCTCCTGCCATTAAGCTTGCCAATGTTGGAATTGGTATGGGAAAAAGTGGTACGGATGTAACGAAAGATGTATCGGATATTATTCTATTAGATGATAGTTTTCATACCATTACGACGGCAATATCAGAAGGTAGAAGAATATACGATAATGTCATTACGAATATTCTGTATAATTTATCCAGTAATTTTACCGAAATTGCTATTATCTTATTTGGTATGTTGACTGGTAATACGATTATTTCGGCCATTCATGTTTTATATATCGACTTAGTAGCAGATACCATTCCTTCTATTGCCTTAGCATTCGAAGGTGCTTCTAAAGATACGATGAAGCGAAAACCAAATGGTCTAAATAAAAGAATCTTTACGAACTTTTTCAGTGCTTTTTTAATTGTATCGGTCATATTAGAAACATTGATTAGTTTATTTGTTTATTATCATTTTATGGATTTAGGAATTGAGACTGCCCAAACACTTGCTTTGCTTAGTATTATTCTCAATGAATTTGTCTTTGCTTATAATTGTCGTTCTTTAAAAGAACCGATCTATAAAAGAGGCTTATTTAGTAATAAACATTTAAATATTGGTATTTTACTATTAATCGTCGTACAGATACTTGTATTTTTTACTCCAATGGGAAAGATATTTGGTTTAACTACTATTCAGGTATCACAATTTGTATTTATTGCAATGGTTAACGTAGTTGCTTTTCTTTTAATGGAATTATTAAAACCGCTCATTGTCAAATTATTTAAAGATGAATAGGAAGAATCGTGGAGGAGA
>CALVJD010000005.1 GCA_944332005.1 uncultured Bacilli bacterium | reverse complement strand
CACTTGAAGATATAATTAATTTTCACGTTAGGTTTGAGAGAATCCACCCTTTCGGAGATGGCAACGGTCGTGTTGGCAGAATGATAATGTTTAAAGAGTGTTTGAAAAATAATATTATGCCATTTATCGTATTAGATAAAGATAGACCTTATTATATGAGAGGTTTAAAAGAATATGATAATGATAAACAATATTTAATTGATACAATCAAGTATTCACAAGA
This sequence comes from uncultured Bacilli bacterium, assembly GCA_944332005.1. GTDB lineage: Bacteria > Bacillota_I > Bacilli_A > RF39 > UBA660 > CALVRE01. The sequence goes on along the minus strand of CALVJD010000005.1, from coordinate 5,003 downwards.
TGTATATGATGATGTATGTAACGGGTTATTAGATTTTGAAATTAAAGAGGACTAAGCCATAAGAGGCTTTAAAAAAATATAAAAAGGTTAAACTCTCGCGTGTCAGGGTTTTGACACCATCTTTGAATAAAAGTTTTAAATTTCAAAGTGAATGGCCATACAACAATTCCCAAAGCTATTTGTTACAAACTGTTTTAAAAGATATTGAAAATGATAAAGATAGAACTTTTAAAACGACAGAAAATGGATATATGTTTACCACGAAAGTGAATTATTCAAGCAATCCAGATTTAGTAAAACAAAATGTATATCTTGATAAGAAATTGAATATTACAGAGGTTCATGTTTTAAATGAAGAAGACCAAGTACAAATGAAGATGAAATATAATGACATCGATATGAAATCAACTTTCGACGATAAATATTTTACATTAAAGGAAAATATGGCGACAGCTAGTACAGATGAAGAAGTAAAAATTGTAAGTAAGATTGATGATATCATCTATCCTATGTATATTCCAGAAAACACTCATTTAGCAAGTCAAGATAAAGTTCAAAAGACAGATGGAGAACGTATTATTCAAACATTTAGTGGTGATAAACCATTTACCTTTGTTCAAGAAACGGTTGTAAAAGAGTCCGAATTACTTACTATTCCAATGTATGGAGAACCATATATTGTAGGAGACACGGTAGGTGCACTTTCTGAATCTTCTGTAAATTGGATCAGCAATGGAATCGAGTATTATGTTGTCAGTGATGCCCTTAGCACGGAGGAACTTGTAAGTATTGCGAAATCGATCAGTGCTATGCCAGTATCAAAATAGATACAAAAAAGTATCTATTTTTTCTCTGATATGATATAATAATAAACAGGTGATAAAAATGAAACAAACGAAGAAGATTGCAGACAATCATAATAAAAAAGGAATTGGGCAAACCAAAAGTAGCAAAATTAAAAATGTAACTGTTCGTGAAGATAATGAAATAACGAGATTGATTCGTATCATTTTAATTGTAATAATTGTATTTGCGGTTTTTGTAGGAATTACTTATTTTGTAACGCATCAGGGAAATGATGATACGGCAAATAATCAAGAAACATCGATTCAATATACGGAAATTCTAGTAGGTGAAATTTGGAATAAAGGTGGCGAATATTTTGTTCTTGCTGGTAGAGAAGAAGATCAATACTTAAGTCTGTATGCTACTTATCTAGATTTATATCAACAAAATATCAATACGGATGCCGTATACTATATTTTAAATCTCGATAGTGTGTTCAATAAGAAGTATTTTACGGATGGTGAAAGCAATCTTTATACAGAAAATCCGAGTGAGATTCGTTTTAAAGATGCTACTTTATTAAAGGTTCATGATGGAAAAGTAGTAGAAGCTTACGAAGGAAAAGACAGTATTATTACTTATCTAAAAGGGATTAATCAAAAAACAGAAGAATAATTGCCTTTGGGCAATTTTTTCTTTCGTAAAATTATGTATAAAGAGAGTAAAAAATGGACAGGAAGTCTAAAAATATGATATATTAAATAAAGGTGATAATATGGTAAAAAAAGATGATAATGGGGAAGTAAAACCTGTGATAAAAAAGAAAACAACCAACAAAACACAAGAGGAAAAGACGACCAAAACGACAACTAAAAAAAGTTCTGAAAAGAAAACGGTGAAGAAGACAGCTACTAGTAAAAAAGAAACCGCCACCAGCAAATCAAAAAAGGTGAGAATGCCGAAAGAAGATATAAAGAAGGAAAAAGTCATAAAAGCGGAACCGAAAAAGGAAGAAGTAGTGATGCCTATCTTGGAAGGTACTTCTCAAGAAAAAATAAAGGAAGAAGAGACGACATTAGAAAAAGCAATCGAGACGGAATTACCAGAGCCTGAAAAGAAAAAAGCAAAGGCAACTTTCCGTACAACGGAAGTTGTTGCACTAGTGTTAATCACCTGTTTTATTAGTTTGACGATGGGATCGTTGATCACTCATTCTTTACTTCGTGATGAGAATAAATATGATAGTACGAAGTTTTCGGATGAAATGCGCGAGTTTATCGACAATTATCATTATATAATGGAAAATTACGATGGAACTATTACAGAAAAGCAACTTTTAAATGGAGCCATTAATGGAATGCTTGATGTTTTAGATGATCCATATGCAGAATTCATAGGGCAAGATACGCGTTTAGATCAAGAATTGGCAGGAAGTTATGACGGACTTGGAATCGAAATTATCAATAATAGCGATGGCAATATTGAAGTTTATAATGTTTTTGAATCTACTCCAGCTGATAGAGCAGGACTACAAATAGGAGATATTATTACCTCGGTCAATAGCTTGAATCTAGAAGGTAAAAATTCATCTGTTTTTTCTATTTACGTAGGAGATGGAGAAGTTGGAACAACTTACGAAATAGGAGTTCGTCGTGGAGAAGAAACATTTACCCTTTCTCTTACAAAAGAACATATTATTATTCCATCTGTTTTTAAAGAGGTATTTACGAGTGGTGATAAAAAGATCGGATATTTGCAAGTGACGATTTTCTCAGCAACGACTTATCATCAGTTTGCGACGATGTTAGAAGAATTAGAAGAAGAAAAGATCGATGGTTTGATCATCGATGTACGTGGCAATTCTGGTGGAAGACTTGATGCTGTTGCCAATATGATGTCTTTATTCCTCGATAGTAGTCATATTATTTATCAGACGGATACGAAAGGAAAGATCGAAAAGTTTTATTCTAAGGGAAGTGAAACGAAAACATATCCAATTACCGTTCTAGTTGATGCAAATAGTGCTTCTGCTTCCGAAATCTTGGCCGCTACATTAAAGGAAGAATATGGTGCGACGATTGTTGGTAAAACGACACATGGCAAAGGAACTGTTCAAGAAGTGAAAACACTACAAAATGGAGACGAATACAAATTGACGACTAAGAAATGGTTAACACCAAAAGGGAATTGGATCGATGGCACAGGAGTAGTACCTGATATTGATGTCGATCTAAATAATGAGTATTTTGAAAATCCTTCTAATGAAACAGATAATCAATTACAGAAGGCATTAGAAACTTTTTAGCAAAAACACGACACTGTCGTGTTTTTCTTTCTTTTTTTTGTAAATCATTATATAATAGTAAAGAAAGAAGGGATACGATGGAAAAAATAGGAATTGGTGATCGCCTTCAAATACAATGTTATAAACATAACGGAAAAATTCATCGAGCTTGGGACGAAGCAGTATTATTAGATATGAAAAAAGATTATATGGTATTTGGAAACAATCGAACGACAGTAACGGAAGCAGAGGGAAATACTTGGAAAACGAAAGAACCGGCCATTATGTATTTTTTTAAGGACTATTGGTTTAATGTCATTGTTCAATTAAAAAAAGGGGGAGTTACTTATTATTGTAACATTGCGACACCTTATATAATAGAGGAAGGGACGATTAAATATATCGATTATGATCTAGATCTTAGAATATTTCCAAATGGAAGTTATAAAATTCTCGATCGCATGGAATATAAATACCATAAAAAAATAATGAATTATTCAGAAGATATCGATAAAGTGGTGAATGGCGCTTTGGAAGAACTGATCTCTTTATATAAAGAGAAAGCTTTACCTGTATTTGATGCGACACGTAATCTGCGTTATTATGAACAATATAAAATGTTAAAAGAAAACGAAAAAAGTAGTCATTTTTCTGAAAGTTAAGAATATATTATAAATGTAATGAGAGAGACAAAATTGGTTGACTTCTGAATGGACTAGTGGTATAGTATAAAACGTTCCTTGAAAGAACGAGATCAATTTTGTAAAGATTTCATTTTTTTGAACATTTTTGCAAAATAGCTATTGACTTTGATTGAGGCGAATGATATATTATGTATGCGCTTTCAAAAGAAAACAAGCGAAAAAAGTTTTTTTACAAAAAGTAAAAAAAAGTATTGACTTCGATGTTGAAAATTGTTATATTATTAGTGCTTTCCACGGAAATGCGTCAACAAATATACAAAATATGCAATTTTCGAAAAAAAGTCAAAAAAATGCTTGACTTTGAAGAAAGCAATATGATATATTAAATTTGCTTTACAAAAAAGCAAATGAATGATCTTTGAAAACTGAGCAAAACGTCAATTCAAACTTATAAGTTAGGACAAAACAATTCAAACACAAAAAGAATTATTTTTTTTTGGAGAGTTTGATCCTGGCTCAGGATGAACGCTGGCGGCATGCCTAAGACATGCAAGTCGAACGAAATGGTCCAATGAATGTGGAGTGCTTGCACAAAACAGGATTTGGGTTGCCATTTAGTGGCAGACGGGTGAGTAACACGTGGGTAATCTACCTTGAAGACTGGGATAACGGCTAGAAATGGTCGCTAATACCGGATGATTCATATTTAGATAACTAGATATGCTAAAAGAGGCTTCGGCCTCACTTCGAGATGAGCTTGCGGTGTATTAGCTAGTTGGTGGGGTAATGGCCTACCAAGGCAACGATGCATATCCGAGCTGAGAGGCTGATCGGACACACTGGGACTGAGACACGGCCCAGACTCCTACGGGAGACAGCAGTTAGGAATATTCGTCAATGGGGGAAACCCTGAACGAGCAATGCCGCGTGAGCGATGAAGGCCCTATGGGTTGTAAAGCTCTTTTATTTGGGAAGAACGATAAGTATAGGAAATGATATTTATTTGACGGTACCTTTTGAATAAGCTCCGGCTAACTACGTGCCAGCAGCCGCGGTAATACGTAGGGAGCAAGCGTTATCCGGATTCATTGGGCGTAAAGAGTTCGTAGGCGGTTTGGTAAGTCTAAGATTTAAGGCTGGGGCTTAACTCCAGTTTGTTTTGGAAACTGTCAGACTTGAGTGTGGTAGAGGCAAGTGGAATTTCTAGTGTAGCGGTTAAATGCGTAGATATTAGAAGGAACACCAGTGGCGAAGGCGGCTTGCTGGGCCATTACTGACGCTGAGGAACG
>CALVJD010000004.1 GCA_944332005.1 uncultured Bacilli bacterium | reverse complement strand
ATCTAATAATTCCATAATTTCATTTAATGGTTTTCCTATTTTATATTCTGTATAGTCTGTTACAATCATACTTTTTCGATCAACACTATCCCTAGTAACATATAAGATATCGTTTAGTGGAATCGTATAGATTGATCCTCTATCATCAAAACGAATCGCTTGCTTGACTCCCACCATTTGCAAAGCTTTTGTAATTGCTGATTCTAAACGTTTTTCTTGATCGTTAAATTTACAAATAAATGTTAAGAACATTAACTCATCTTGTAATAATACAGAACCTAATTCATTATGACTTGTTAAAAAAATAATGATACTGTCAATATCAGTATCTCTTATCTTTCTTGCAATATCAATTCCAGATGCACTAGGTGCCTCTATATCCAATATATATATCTTACAAGATAACTTTTCATCCAATACCTTTTTAAATGACTTATCATAATCAGAAAACAAATGAACTTTATATGCTAGTTGATTTTTCATCATCAATTTCCCAATTGTGTCAGCCACATTCTGACGTACCTCACTATTATCGTCACACACGATAAAATTAATCATATTTCCACACTCCCAATCATTCCTCTATGGTTGCTAAAAGTTAATCCTATATGTTAATAATATTACCATATTTTGGAAATTATTGCAATAATGTGTCTATGTTTGTCGAACTTATTATAGCTTGAAGAACTTGTTTTCAAATGTTATAATGATAATAAAGAATGGAGGATAAAAAATGAACGAAACGAATATGTTAAAAGAAATTCGTGAAATCGACGCACTACGTCATTGTTGTGAAAAAAACAAGGTTGTGATTCCCGAAATTGCGAATGAGATTTTAGCATTCCAACCACAGCACATCATGATTGTAGCTAGAGGTACCTCATTACATGCAGGTATTTATGCCCAGTATTTATTGGAGCTAAATTGTCATATACCAGTCAGTCTTGCCAATCCTTCGGTATTTACGGTATATGATGAGACAATCGATTTATCACACTCGTTAGTAATTGCCATTTCACAATCAGGAAAGGGATATGATGTAAGTACAGTCTTAAAGAAGGCAAATGAGCAAGGTGCTTATACATTAGCGATTACCAACAATCCTGATTCTATTGTAGCTGAAGCAGCACAGCACATTATTTTGAATGAAATTGGTGAAACGCTTAGTGGTGCTGCTACGAAAGGATTTACTTCTACTTTGTATATTTTAACAATGTTGGCACATTACTTAAGCAAAAAAGAAGAACTATATTTAGATACTGATCAATATTTAGCAAGTATCGAAGAGGGTCTTCTTCACTATGAAGAAGTAAAACCATGGGCACATGATTTAACGAAAATTGGTAAAGCAGTTACAATTGCTCGTGGAATGGGATTTTCCATTGCGAAAGAATTTTCTTTAAAATTGATGGAAACTTGCCTATACCCTGTCATTTCTTTCCCTGCAAGTGAATTCTGTCATGGTCCTCTTGCTTGTACGAGTGAAGAAACGCCAGCCTTCTTATTTGCTTTCGATCGTAAAACCAACGCTGATATTAAGAAAGTAATGGAATATTTAAAAGATACAAAAGCTCCTCGTTATTTAATTACCAACGATTCTGATCTTGCTAAAGAAGCTGATCATGCCATTATTGTAAATGTAGAAAATGATTTATATGGTTTCTTTAGTGGCGTAATCGTTATGCAGTTACTTGCTTCTGAAATGTCTTTTGTAAAAGGAACTTATTTAGATCACGTTCCGGTATTAAAGGGAAGAACCAATACTTTTTAGGAAACAATCGTTTCCTTTTTGATTGCAAAATTATTTACTTTATAAAATAAAACTAATAAATGAACAAACGATCATTCTTAGTAACACGAACAATTGAACGAATAGAGAGCACAAAAAAAGAGATTGCTCTCTTTTATATGCCATCATTACTAACTTTTTCTGAAGGTTTTACCTTTTCTACTTGAACAACTGCTTTTTTTGATGCTTCTACAAGATGATTTGCCAGTTCCAAAATAGAAAACTGATTAAACTTCATCGATAAATCGATGAGTCCTCCTATATTGACACCCGTTACTACTTCATACTTGGAATTAGAAAACGCGAATTTCGTACATATTTTAAAAGGAGTTCCTCCCATTAAATCACATACGAATAAAACTTCTGAATGGGGATATTGTTCCAATTCTTTTCTCATCTTTTCTTCTAATTCGGCATCACTCATATCTTTCAAAAAATCAATCGCTATAAAATTTTCTTTTTTACCAACAATCATCTCTAAAGAACTTAACATTCCACTTGCGAACATTGCATGTCCACTCATGATTACGATTCGATCCATATTTCATCCTCTTTCTATTTGATTCCATATCTTATTACTAATAGTATATCATGAAAAAGAAAAAAGCCATACGGCTTTTTATAAAATTCCTAAGAATGAACATAAAATTGCTAATACAATGATAATACAAATTAATAGAGTTGGATTTACTTTCTTCTTAAGTAAGAAATAAATTAAGAATGTGAAAGCAAATGGTAATAAGTTTGGCATGATTTTATCGAAGAAATCAGTTTGTAGTGACACTTCAGCACCATGTCCAATATCAATTACAGTCAACACATTTAATGATACATAACTAGCAATTAATCCACCTAAGATCGTAACACCTAAAATAGATGCGGCATTTCCAATTCTTTTTGTATTTTCTTGTAATTTATCTAATGCAGATGTTCCAGTTTTATATCCGATTTTTGCAAGTGGAAAACGTAACAAGAATGCTGCGAAAAACACAACTGCAAAAAGGATAGGTCCTAATACATTTCCATCACTTGATAAAGATGCACAGATACCAGCCATAATTGGTAATAATGTGAACCAGAATAAGGCATCACCAATACCTGCCAAAGGTCCGAATAAAGAAATTTTAATTTTCTTAACCGTTTCAGGATCTTCTCCACCTTCATAAAGTGATAACATTAATCCTTGTAGATAAGGTAATAATGTATTATGTGTATTGATAAATTCTAGATTATCGTGTAAAACAGTACTTAACGTCTTTGGGTCATTCTTATAAATTTTCTTTAATGCAGGTCCCATAGATGCTGTAAATCCAAGGCTTTGCATTCTTTCATAGTTGAATGTTGCTTGGTTTAATACTGAGCGATAAGCTACTACATTTAAATCATGATTAGTAATTACTCTTTTTTGTGTTTTCTTATTGTCAGTCTTAGATGCCATTCTCATTACCTCCTTCACTACTTGGTGCTTCTACACTACGGTAGTAAGTAATCATTGCAAAAGCAAGTCCCATGATAGCAATTGGTAATACGTTATCTGGTTTAATATAAGTAGCAAATAAGAATCCTGCTAATAAGTAAGGCATGTATTTTGCTTTTAATGTTACACGTAATAACATTGCAAATCCGACAGCAGGTAATAATCCACCGGCTACTGAGAATCCATGGATTAACCAATCTGGCATTGATTCTACTAAATTTTTAAGTGGTTCTTGAGCTGCGTAAACAGATAAGAATGTTAAGAGTCCTACTCCTACCATCGTAATTAAAATTCCATAGATACATAATCTTGTTAATCCCTTAACATCACCTTTGGCTGCATATTTTTCAGCAGGTGCATTAAAGAATGAGAAAGCAGTGTTACGAATTGTCCATACGAATTGTAATAATACTCCGAATGGATAAGCAAGCGCAAGTGAAGCAGCTACTGATTGTCCTGTAATATGGGCAAAGACAACTGTCATAACACTTGTCAGCAATGCTTCTGGAACCGATGCACCTCCAACGGCAGTAATTCCCGCAAACGCAAGTTCTACCATACCACCAGCAACTAAGCCGGTATTTAAATCATTTAATAATAACCCTACTAATGGACATACAATAATTGGTCTAAACCAGAAAAATACTTCTAGATGACGGTCAACTACTAATATCATAACTAGTAATGTTATTAAAATTCCTTGTAATAAAGTAATTTCCATATTTCCTCCTTAAAAACTCTCTTTTTTGGTATCAGGAGTGTCTTGAATAAAGATTTCATCGACATGTTCCTTGATAAAATTAAGATCATCTAAGTCTTTATCATCGACATAGACCTTATCAGCAATACTCTTCTTTCCTTCTTGGAAATGAAGATTACCAATATTTACTTTATGGACCACTACACCTCCTTCAATTATCTCTCTAAGTTGCGCAGGAGTTTTACAAATGAGTAAAATCTTCTGACTACTTGAAGCCTTATCAATAATATCAATCGTATGTTTGATTGTGAAAAAACGACTATCGTATCCAAGTGAGGACGCTGCCATCCTCATGATACTTTGTTCTACTTCACTGCTTGCAGTATCATCGTCAGCTACCACGATTAAGTTCGCCCCCACTGATCCTGCCCACAAACATACTACTTGACCATGAATCAAACGATTGTCGATTCTAGCTAATAAAATATTATTTTCTTTTGCCATAATTCCTCCTTAATAATATTCTCCATATGCTTCTTTCGCATATTGGTTCAAACATGATTCGATTTCTTCTGCAGTCTTCATTTTCATAATTGGTTCAATCAAAGCTTCTGCCTTTTCTGCTTCGATTAGAGAAATCAGTTTTTTCACTTTTAATACAGACGCAACATTCACACTAAATTCATGTAGTCCTAATCCTACTAAAAGAATAATTCCTAATGGGTCTGCTGCCATTTCTCCACACATACCAACAAATTTTGCTTCCCTTCCCTTTCCGGCATCGATCGTATGCTTAATAAGACGAACAACTCCAGGATTAAAGAAATTATAAAGCTTACTAACAGTCGGATTAACACGGTCGACCGCTAGTCCATACTGAATTAAATCATTGGTTCCAATACTAAAGAAATCAACTTCATCAATCAGTAAATCTGCCATACAAGCAACCGATGGAATTTCGACCATGATTCCGGTTTGAATATGGTCATCAAACAGAATATTTTGATCCCTCAGTTCTTGTTTTGCTTCTTCTAATATTTGATTTGCTTCTTTTATTTCCTCTAGGGAAGAAATCATCGGATACATGATTTTGACATTTCCATAATGACTTGCTCTCAAAATAGCTCTCAGTGATACTTTAAAAAAGTCTTTATGATCTAAACAATATCGAATGGCACGGTATCCTAGAAAAGGATTTTGTTCTTCCGGGATGTGAAGATAGGTACACTTTTTATCACCACCGATATCGAGCGTTCGAACAATAAGTGGTTTCCCTTCTAACTTTTCGGTAAACGTTTTATAAACTTGAAAAAGATATTCTTCGCTTGGTTCGGTACTACGATTCAAAAATAAGAATTCCGTACGAAACAAACCAATTCCATCACTTTTTACTTCTAATAATTTATCTAACTCGGTCAAATCACCAGCATTGGCGGCCACTTCAAACTGTTTGCCGTCTTTTGTGATAGCAGGTTTATCAATCATCTCTTGTAAATTCTGTTCGAGAAGTGCAGCTTTGACAATTTTCTCTTTTGCTTCTGCAATATCTCGATCTGTCAATTCTGTTTCTAAATAACCTTGATTTCCATTTAGAAAAATAAGTTCGCCATCTTGTAAAATATTGCTGATATCTTGAATACCAAAAACCGATGGAATACCAAGTGTTCTTGCTAAAATCGCCACATGAGAAGTTTTGCCACCTAACTCAGAAACGATTCCTTTCACATGTTCTAAATGTTTGGAAAGCAATACAGATGGTGCAATTTCTTCTGATACTAAAATGGTATCTTCGGTTAAATGCGCTAAATCAAGTTCTTTTATACCTAGTCCTTTACGAAGTAATTTATTGGTAACATCGGCAATATCTTTACTACGTTCACGCAAATATTCATTGTCGATCAATGATAATTCTTTTTCTTTTTCCGACATTACCACTTTAATGGCACCGAAAACATTATAATCTTCTAATTCAATCTTATCGGTCATAGCCTTTTGCAATGATCCCGACATTAACAATGTCCGATAAAAACCACATAAATCTTTGATTTCTGGTTCTTCTGCTTCATTCATCACACGTTCATAATCACTAATAACGGCCTTTACAATATCTAAAACGCGTTTTTTTTCATTTTCTTTTTCCTTGACATCGACAAGATTCCATTCTTTTATCTCTGGTATTTGATTACGAATCACTAAAACTTTACCGATCGCTAAACCATTTCCAACTTTATTTCCTAAGTATCGCATTATTCCACCGTCGTTTCTATATATTCGGCAATTTTATTTAATGCTTCTACTTCATCGGTTCCATTGGTAACAACCGTCACATGATCACCACAATTAATATTTCCCATGATCACTTCTAGCACTTCTTTGGCATTGATTTCTTTACCGTTCACTAATAATTTGATATCGGACGAGAAAGTCATAGCGAGTTCTACTAGATTAGATCCTGGTCTCGCATGTAATCCAGTCACACTTTTTACGATTACTTCTTTTTTTTGCATTCTCTAACCTCCCTATGGCATATGATACCTATTATTTACTATAATCATACCACAATTTTTTACAATTGGAAAGTTTTATTTGCAAGAACGTCAACAGAAAGTTGTGGATAACGAGATTAAAATGGCGATCTTTGTCCAATTTTGAAAAAGAAAACTGTGGAAAACTTTTTTTCCACAGTAAAAATCTTTCTATCCTTAAATTCCACGATAAAGATTGATTCCCCAACTAATTAGTAACAATATTATGATAACACCATAATATCGTTCCAATAATGGTATCACTTTTTTAGTAACCAGATCTTGATTTGTAATCATACCATAAATTAAGCATAAAATCAGTACGGCAAAAGAGACAAAAAGAGGAAAAGCCAAAATATGGGAAGAGAAAGAGCTAATAATATCACCATTTAAAAGGGTTTGAAATGCTCTCGTCATTCCACAAGCTGGGCAAGGATAAGCGGTTAATACTTTAAATGGGCATTTTGGAAGTAAAGAAAATTGGAATATCACCAAATACGATATTCCAAATCCTAATAGAAGAAGACTATTTTTTATGCGATTCTTATTAGTCTGACAAAGGGTTACCATTCGCATCCGTCGAAATCCCCCCGGATAAAATCATAATTGCTTCGATAAACGCCCAAATGCCTGATATGATAGGACCTGTCATACACAAAATCCAACCAACAGTCGTAAGTAACAATTGCGCAATTGCTTTACCAGTATATCCCAAATAGAAATTATGAATTCCAAGACTTCCCATAAATAGAGCCAATATACCAGCAGCAATCTTCGATTTTCTACCACTGACCGTTTGTGAATTCGTCTCTTTTTGGATCTTTTCTTCATCGACTAAGAAACCACAATTTAAACACACCTGTTGTCCTTCCTCTAATTTGTTTCCACAATTCTTACAAAACTTCGCCATTTTTACACCTCATAATAATATCATACCATGTTTACTGTATGATTACAATGTCTATTCTTTTCCATATTCTTCTTTTTTGTTTTGATACCAATGCGATAAATCACCTACTTTTTCTTTCGCATATTCTTTTATTTTAGCATAATTATCTCTTATATCATCGCCATATTGTTCTTCCAAATAATCGTATATATCGCTTCCTTTTTCGATGATAAAGTTCAATCCATCTCGCGCTTTTTGAGAAGTGTTATCACAATATGTTTTTAACTCTTCTACTTTTTCAGTGCCTATTTGTTCTTCTAATTTTTCTTCTAAATATTCCGTTAAATGGTGATACTGATCGGAAATCGTCGTTCCCGTCTCCTTCGCTTGTTCTTTTATTTCATTTTTATAATCAGGATATTTTGCTTCGATCATCTGGTCGATATTTTGTCCTATTCTAACAACTTGATATTTTATTTTTTCTGGTATATCGCGAAAACGAAGACCATTGATTTCTTTGTCATAGAAAATAAAGTCAATTACCGTAAATGAAATTTCCGCTGCTTTATCTTTTCCTTTTTCAAAGTCTTCACTGTTCAAAAAGGTTACTACTTGCTCTTCTAATTCTTCCAATTTATTCAAAATCATTTCTCCTTTTTCTTCTTCGGATACCTCTTCAGAAGCTGGTGATGTTACGATTTCTACCTCTGGTTCTTTCGTACTACATCCAGTCATACTGGTCAATAACATGCCAGATAATAAGATTGGTATCCATTTTTTCATATGATAAAAGCGATATTTCATACTCTCACTTCCTGTATTGATTATACCATATTCCTTTTTAAAAGAAAATTAAACACCTCCCTTTACTCCTTGTAGGCGTAGAGTAATTTTTCTAAGCCAGTCCACTGGTATAACAGTAGCTGCTAATAAAATGGTGAAAAGTAACTCTCTTAATGTTAAACCAGAAGTTCTAAACAACGATCCACCATAGTAAACGAGTAAGATTTGAACACTGATAATAAAAATCATAACCAAAATAAATACTTTGTTTTTAAAAATATTGGCAAAAATATGCAAGCGATGGGTCCTAGCATTCAAACTATTGAAAATATCGATAAAGATGAAGAGGGCAAAAAAGGCAGTCATCAAATATTCGTCATTCGGAGAACTACGATAAAACGTTTTCATAATAGGAAGTTTTAAAAACAAAATACATAATAGACAGGAATAAGCACCGGTAAAAATAATTTCGTGCATCATATATTTATTCATGATTGGTTCTTCTTTTTTCTTTGGTTTTTCTTTCATATATTCTTTGAGTGGTGGCTCAAAGGCGAACGCTAATCCGGCTAAAGTATCCATCACCATATTGATCCATAACATCTGAATTACGGTAACAGGAGCTCCAATGCCTATGAACGGACCTATGATCGATAAACCGATCGCGCAACAATTGATGGTAAGTTGAAGAATAATAAATTTACGAATGCTTTTAAAAATAGTTCTTCCAAATAAGATAGCTTTCGAAATCGATAAGAAATTGTCATCCAGAATCACGACATCACTCGCTTCTTTCGCTACTTCGGTTCCACTTCCCATCGCAAATCCAACATCGGCCTTTTTTAGAGCTGGCGCATCGTTTACACCATCTCCTGTCATACCTACGACTAAATCACATTCTTGAGAAAGCCGTATCAGCCTGCTTTTATCTTGTGGTAAAGATCTGGCGACAACTCGCAAACGTGGTAAAAGTTGCTTCATTTCTTCATCATTTTTTTGATTCATCTCATCAGAGGTTAAAATCAAAGCATCTGGTATATTTAATAATCCAACTTCTTTCGCAATCGCACTGGCTGTATCTTTATTATCTCCCGTAATCATAACGGTTTGAATATGAGCGCTTTCTACTAATTTGACACCTTCTTTGGCCTCTTTACGAACATCATCTTTGATATAAACGATTCCTACTAAGGTTAAATTACGAAAATAAGTAGTATCACGCTCACTAGTTGCTAGTACTAAAACACGAATTCCTTTCATCGTCGCTTGTTTGATGAGACGTTCAATTTCACGCTTACCAATCAAACTAGCCTTCGTGCCATCTTTCCGATAATATTCCGTACAAAATGGCAAAATCTTCTCAGGCGCTCCTTTGATTAAAGTCAATTTTTTCGGACCATCAACAGTCGTTTTCGAATATTTGTTTTTGCTATCGAAAGGAAGATTATTTTTAATCTGATAATTCATTTTCGGATCACTTTTAATAAATTCTAAAATAGCTCGATCGGTAATATTCCCTCCAATCGCATGTCTTTGTTCATTAAAAGTACTTCCATTGTTATAAAGCATCGATAGTTTCACTAATTCGTGAAAACGCGGATATTTTTCTAGCTCTTTTTCCTTTTTAAAAGATTCCTTATCTCCACCCATAACTGACACCACTTCCAATTTTCCCTTCGTAAGTGTTCCTGTTTTATCGGTAAATAAAATATTGATACTACCTGCCGTTTCAATTCCCATCAACTTGCGTACTAATACATGATCTTTTAACATGCGTTTCATATTGGAGGATAACACTAAGGTAATCATCATGGGAAGACCTTCTGGAACTGCTACCACAATAATGGTAACGGATAGTGTCAACGCATATAAAATATAACCTAACATCAAAGGAAAATTGGTAAGTGTTTCCATGATAAGCTCTAAATCAAAATGATTTATTATGACAACACTATAAAATAAATAGGATAGACTTACTAAAACAGCTCCTACATAACCAATCTTACTGATGACATTGGCAAGGCCACGTAAACGTAATCGTAAGGGACTTTCCGGCTGCTTTTCTTGTAATTCTTTCGATAATTTTCCATAGAACGTTTGATCACCAACCTTTGTGACCTTCATCTTCGCTCGCCCAGAATAGACAACGGTCCCTCGAAATACGCTATTTTTTTCGGTAATCGTGCCTCCTCTCCATGTCTCTTTGTGTTGTTCTTTTGTCTCTCCATTCAAAGATGATTCATCGACATTTAATTCTCCCTCTACAATCATACCATCCGCTGGTATTTTATCACCCGAATCTAATAATACAATATCCTCTACAACAATCTCATCGATTGAAACTTCAACAATCTTACCATTACGTAAAACACGACATTTGATCTTAGAAGTCTCTTCTTGTAATCGTTTGAATGCTTTTTCACTACCATATTCCGATACGGTCGAAATAAAGGATGCTAAGAAAATAGCAATTACGATTCCAATCGTTTCAAACCAATCAAAATCTTTTAGTAAAAACACCGTTTTAATTGCAAGCGCAATCAATAAGATCTTGATAATAGGATCTCCAAGTGATTCTAAGAGCAAATGAAAAAATCCTTCTTGCTTTTTAGCAGTGATAGCATTTGATCCATATTTTTTACGATTCTCTTCTACTTCTTTATTCGTAAGTCCTATTTTTAATCGTTCCATAGATTGTCCTCCTATACTTAAACTATATTAAGAAATAGAAAAATTAGAATGGATATTATTTGACAAAATAAGACACTATGATATAATTTCATTAAAATATGAGGTGGATATGAAACTATATAAAAATCGAGAAGAAATTCAAACAGATTTCACTAATCTCCGATATGAAATGGGAAGTGAAGCTGGTGAACTCTCAAAATCGTCACTTTCTTCTTTCCTAAAATCCTGCTTTTTCATTCTCTTGATGATTATTTTATCACTACTCACGATTCGTTCTGTCATTGGTGAATTTACCATTCCAAAATATCGTTACTATCATTATTACGAAGTCAAAATCAATGGTAAAAACACAGAATTTAGTATTTTAGAAGAAAAGACGAATACTATTATTCCTTTTCTTTTAAAAATTCATTCTGAGTGGGAAGATTACTATTCAGTCGAGGAAGAGGAAGCAATCAACCTTTCTGACCTGGATGACATCGAAGTACAAGAATATCGTTGTGAAAACGAAAGTGGGAAAGAAATGGCATGTAACTTAACAATCCCATCTATTCATACGATTCCGCTTTCTAAAAAGCAATACCAATATCAAATTTCCTACCACGGAGAAATCCTTTATTCTGGTATAGAGAAACCTAATTTTTCCACTTATATCAATCAGAATGGACTCTACTACATTATATTAACTAGACAAGACAAAAAGGGAACTTATAAAATCACTATTCCTTTTACTTACAAAGAAAAACATGACTAATCAATCAAGCCATGTTTTTTTAATACATTATAGATACAAGAATAACTTCTCCGATGATAGAATTTACAAAACTTACGAATACTGGAATTGGAACGACGATAAAGACTTACGATCTTCATCTCTTCTTCTCTACTCATCCGATTAGCAGGAATGCGATTTTTGTTTCCATGTTCCAAATGAAATTCTCCATTTAGAATCTCTTTTTTCAGTTTTAAAATATATTTAGGGTGATATCCAGTAATATCCGCAATTTCTTTATAAGTGAGAAAACTTTCATCTTTCAACTTTTTTTTGATTAAATCTTCGGCATCTTTTTTATTATATTTCATAATAACCACCACTAAAATAATATCATAAAAGTAATATTTTAGCAAGATAAACCAATCGTCTGTAAAAAAATATCAATCTTTACAGATAAATTTTAAAATATCTTCATAAACTTCTAACTTGTTCGTTTCATTCAATAATTCGTGACGACGTCCTTCATACAATTTTATTTCGACATGATCATACCCTTGTTCCTCTAAAAAAGTTTTCGTCTTCTTTAATGAATCCTCTCCTTGAATGACAGGATCGTCGCTCCCTGCTATCATCAAAATAGGCAAATGAGGATTCTTACATTGATAATTCTTCTGATACACTTCTTGCATCATAGAAAATAATGTGTAAAAACCATTCAAAGTAAATATAAAACCACAAGCTTCATGTTTCACGTATTTTTTGACTTCTTCTAAATTACTACAAAGCCAGCTTGGATTTTTCGTTCCTTTAAATTTTTTTCCATAATTTCCAAAAGCCATTTTTTGAATAAACTTACTGCGATAATGATCTCCATAAATCGGTTCCATCACTTTGACAAGAAACTTTCCCAACCAAACACGTTTATTTTCGGTTGGTGGCCCACATAAAATCAAGCCATCGATTTCATCGTCATACTTTTGAATAAATTTACGTGCAACTAACGTTCCCATACTATGACCGAATAAATAATATGGAATATTTGGATAACGCTTTTTCACATCTTCGACTATTTGATGTAAATCGAAAACGATGGCTTCAGAGCCATTTTCATAGAAGTAACCATAATCTTTTTTATCTTTAATACTTTCACCATGTCCTCGATGATCGTGAATAATCGTAAGGTAACCACGATCCGCTAAGTATTTCATAAAATCCATATAACGCAAACGATATTCTGACATTCCATGCGAAAGTTGTACAATACCTTTTAATTCCGTTTCCGGAACGATGACAGTTATACCTAATTCTAAGCCATCTTGTGCTGATTTCATCTTATAATTTCGTATGATACTCATCTACACCACCCCATTATGATTATAACATCTTTTGTTTTGTTTCGGCCGCATTTGTTTGATTTCACATATTTTTCCACAACTCTATCCTAAACAAATGTCGAATTTTGTCTAGAGACTTTTCCTTCATTTTGTAGTACACTACAATTAAAGGAGGCATATTATGAAAGTAAATAAAAGATGGAAACTCATGCCCATACTTTCAGCCATTTTATTCATCCTAGCTGGTATCTGGTTTATTCTCGATCCTAAAGAAATTACGGAAATATTGCCATTTGTAATCGGAACCGTCATCTTATTTGTAGGAATTGAACAAATTATCTATAGTATCGGTACAAGAGAATATACGCTTCTTCCAGGATTTCATCTTACCCAAGGGATAATTAGCACATTATTAGGGCTTGTTTTTATCATAAAACAAGATTTTTCCTTAATTGTACTCGGATTAATTTTAGGAGTATGGGCAATCATCATAGGATCTATCAAATTAAATGTCGCGTTACAAGAAAAAACTTTGCAATTATCTTGGGGGTGGGATTTGATACTAGGATTACTTCAAATCATCTTCGGCTTTATTTTGATTTTCCAACCTTTTGCAGGAATTTCAACATGGATCCTAATAGTTGGTATTTACTTCATTGTTATTGGCATCACTATTCTACTATCGGTTTATCATTTTGATAAATTACTAAAATTTGAATAATAGAAGCATCACAAACGTGATGCTTTTTCTATATAAACCTATATTATTCATCCGTTAGCTTTCTGATATATGTACTACGCGATTCGATAAAAGATTCATCGTTTAAAAATGATCTTAAATGTGCATTTGTCGTTTCTACTAAAATGTCATCACTTTCTTCTTTTAAACACATTCTCTTAAATTCATTTAATAAATCATGACGAATTTGCTCATTATCTCCCACACAAATATCAAGATAAGAAACGACATAACGATGACTTGAAATCGTTCCCATTAAAAGACCAACAATCTTTTTTTTATTTTTAGCAATCAAGATACGTGATGCATCTTCTTTTTGATAATCACCAATTTGTAACGTTGAAAATTCTTTTTCTTCATTTGGTAAATCATTATAATATTGTTGCACTTCCTCTACCTCACGCTTATTCAACCCAGAAATCCTGTAGCTCACCATTTTATGTCGCTTTTCAATAGTCAAATCTTCCATTGTATATGTCGTTCTACGAAGAACAAAATGTTCCTCTTTTAAAACGGATAAAAGCTCTTTCTCTCTTGGAAAAACTGGTCGTATCTTAATAATGCCAGGTGTGATATCTTTCATTTCTTCTAATAAATGATCAAGCAAAGCATGATACCCATCTTTATGAACTGCATAAATAAGAGGAATAGTTAAATTGGGTTTATGCAAAGATAACACATAACCATAGATAATTCCCACGATTTCATGATCTTCATAAGCAAGATAAAAATAAGCATTTTCTCGATCTTCTAATGCTTTTCTTAAATTATCCTCATCAACATCAAAACCATGATAAAAAAAGATGTTCAAATGATCTTCCTCGTAATTTTTTTGATTGATCTTTTCCGCTTTTCGATACCATTTATAAACTTCATCTAACATTGCGACGCTTGCTCTTTTGACTACTATCATCTTATCCCCTCATCTTTCAAATTTATTATACTACACGAACATTCGTTCGTCAACCGTTATGAAAAAGAAGTTCCTAAGAACTTCTTAATATGATTATATTTCTTTCTTCCATAGTCCATGAAGATTGCAATACTCGTAGACTGCTTCTACTTTTTCTTTTGTATAAAAAATAGCCTTTGGTTCTTTTCCTACTTCTAAATACTGATACATACCACCGTGCTTTGTTTTTACATAGATCCATGCGATATGATGAGCTTCCTCCATAGGATGTGCGACTTCGCCAACTGTAACCGTCACTTCATCATCATGAATCGATACAACTGGAACATGCTTCTCAGTAGCAGCATCAATCGTATTCGGAATTAATTCTTCCATCTCTTCACCACAACACATAACCGGTACCTTATGATCTTCTATTTTGATAATGATGTTGCCGCAATGTTTACAACGATAAAATTTTACAGTTGTCATAACATCCCTCACTTTCTATTAGTTAGTATATTTTATTCTTCCACCATTGTCAATAGATTTCTATTAATTCTTTTTATTTCGACATAAAAGGTAATTTAATCGAAAAATATAGATATGGTTGTCAAACGAATGTTAAAATGAGCGCCAAGTTCCTTCTAACAAGGAATATAAATAAATTTGAATTGGTTTATTCGTATGTTTTTTTAAATATTGTTGATACCCCTCTAATTGTTTTTGGTAATCTTCATCCTCAATGTTTTTCAATTTATAATCCACGATATGAATATGATCATCCCATTCTAACATTAAATCGATAATGCCGTGTTTATTTTCTTCTAAATCGTAGAATTCATATTCCTGATAGATCGTAGCGTTTTCACAATTCTGGAATGGTTCACTTTGTAAAAGTTTTTGTATCAACGAGCGATAAAAAGGATCCAAATGAGAACGATTCAGTGATGCTTCTATATCGTGAAAATCAAAATATTCTAATAAAGCATGAATTTTCGTTCCAAACTCTAATTTTTGTTTCTCTTTTTTTGATGTTAAATGATTCAGTACTTTTGAATAATGACGCTCCTCTTTGATTTCTTCAGGAATCGTTAACGTTCGATAAGAAAATTCTTTATCGGAATTTGGTATTCTTGATAAAAGAGAATCGCTTTTGCGTAGCTTATAATCACTCGTTATACCAATTTCCTCGATCGTGACATTTTTTTTATGCTTGGAAAGTAAAGGAGAAAGCGATTTCAACATATCGTAAAAAGAACGGTAACTTAAACGAATCGAATCGAGAATGACACCATTTTCCTTTTCCATCGCTTGTTCTTCGATATTAGGAACGACAAAAATCATTTTTTCTTTCGCTCTCGTAAGGGCGACATAGAATAGACGTATTTTTTCCGATATTTCTTCTTTCATAAAACGATCTTTTAACAGTTCCTTATAAATCGTACTTGCTACGCCATCTTGAACATAAGGAGCAATGATTCCAAATTCTGGATCAAATAAGAAGCGTTCTTTCAAATCACTAGTATTGAACGTTTTATATAATCCTGCATAATAACAAACGGGAAACTCTAATCCTTTCGATTTATGGATCGTCATTATTTTTACACTATCATTGTTGTCGGTATTGAGTGAAACGCGAATATCGTAATCCTCTTCGATCATTTTTCCAAAATATTGAATAAAAGAAGTGGGACTCATTCCAAGTCCGCTAAGATTATTCGCTAAATCGAATAAGTAATCAATATGTACCATACTAGTTTCTATATTGCCGATTCGAATATACGATTCATAGAAAGAAAAGTCCTCCACCACCCTTTCTAAAAGCCGTTCATTGGATAAAACATCAAAATCATCAGCAATTCTTTTGGCTTTCTGGAATAATTCTGTTTCTTTATAAGAATGATCCATAAAAAACTTTAAAATTTCTTGATCTGGATAAGAAAAGAGAAAACTACGGGCAACACTAGTAAAACAATACTGAAAGGATTCTTTAAAATCGTGTTCTTTAATTTTTAAAATCAACGACAATAAATTTTTCAATACATACATATCCATCTCATTGGTAATTTGTTCATCTTGAAGAAGGGTCAGAGGAATTTGTTCAAACAAGAAGATTTTCTTATAAAGGTCAAATTCGGTAGCACGATCCATTAAGATCACAAAATCTTGATAAGTAATATCTCTCAGTTCACCACGATCTTTGTCGAATACTTGATCATGTTCTGCTACTTTCTTCTTGATATCATGAGCGATGATAAAGGCTTCTATTTCTTCCTTTCTGTAACGAATCTCTTTATGATATGGATATTCCAAAACTTCAAAGTTGTAATCTTGATCAGTATAACCTTCTTCTAAATAGGATTGATTACCAAAGACCATCTCGTGACTATCCCGATACTCTGCCCCACCAATCTCCTCATTCATCCAATAATCAAATAAGAGATTAATATTTTCCAAAACTTCTTTTCTAGATCGAAAATTTTTGTTCAAGTCAATTTTCTTACCATTTTCTTCTTTGCTATATTGGCGATACTTGGTTTTAAAAAGATTCGGATTGGCGTTACGAAAACGATAAATGGATTGTTTGATATCTCCTACCATGTAAACATTATGATCGCTGATAAGAGAAATAAACGTTTCCTGTAAGTCGCTCGTATCTTGATACTCATCAATCATAATCTCATGAAAACTATTTTGTAATTCTTTTTGAACATGAGGAAATTCTTTTACGAGACGAATCGCCAGAAGCGCAATATCCTGAAATTCATAAGCATCGCGTTCTTCTTTATAACGGTTAATACGAACTTCAAATTCTTTTAATAAATCGACAAAAACAGTAACATAATCCTTTGTTAACAGCAATGTTTCTTTTATATCCGTCTCATCTTCATACATGCATAAATCATGAAAATCTGAAATGGCTTGTTTCAGAATATCCTTTTCTTTTTTCACCTCTTCGTCACTACCACGTGGCAATGGTGGTAACTTTACGACACTATTATATTTCATATCTTGGTAATGTGCACTCATAAATAAAGGTTGTAACACTTGTTCTAACTTTTCATAATAACTGCCATCGACAAGTGATTGAAATCGTTCGAGCATATGTTTTATATTCTCTTTTTTACGATTTAACAGTTGAACATACTTTTGAATGTTCGTATCCAAAAATACATCATCAAAATAAACCTGCAAATACGTTTCTAAAAAAATTTCTTTGTCGGGTAATAATTCCATTTTTGAAGCTATTTTTAATACATATTCACGAATGTCAGTATCATCTTTGTTGCATAAATCACCAATCATTTTCAGAAACAAAGAATCTTCTTGTTCGTATTTTTCCTCAAATAATTCATCGATGATCTTTCTTTTTTCTACTTTGATCGTACTTCCATCAATAATGGATAATGTACTGGAAATATTGAGAAGATAATGATACTTTTTGACAACGGATAAGGCATAACTATCAAATGTCGTAATATAAGCTTGATCCAAATAAGAAAGCTGCTCTTGAAGATCCGGTTCTTTTTGAATGCCCTTACGAATACGTTCTTTCATTTCCGCTGCAGCGGCCTTTGTAAACGTCAAAATTAAAAGGCGATCGATCATGACTCCACTACGGAGATATGTTAAAACACGTTCTGTCAATACTGCTGTTTTCCCACTTCCAGCTCCTGCGCTGACGATCATATTCGTTCCCCTCTCATGGATTGCTTTTAACTGTTCAGCTGTCCATCTAGGCATCTTTATCACCCCCTAGAAACGATAAATCTTTATATTCTGGCAAATGAATCTTATCATCTTCTTGATAGAAGCAAATATCTCGGTAAGAACAAAATTCACACCCTACATTTTTATCTCCAATTACTTTTGGATTGATCGTAAAGTCCCCCGATAATATGCGATGGATCGTTTCTTTTATTTTTTGTTCTATCAATCGATATAGCTTTTCTAGTTCTTGCTCCGATAACACTTTTGTATATGGATAAAAACCATTTTTCGATACCTTCATTCCTTTGATTACTTTACTATTCTGATAATCACAATCTAGTAAAGCAATCATTTCTTCATTACTGGTCGTATATCCCGTTAATCGTAGCGCTTCTCTTTTTTGTTCTATATATGTCTTCGTCTTAGAAGCAGAACCTTCTGGAGTTAAAATCTTTTGTAAATAAAATCCAATTAGTTTTAAATTTTTGAAGTCTTTTAAGTGATACACTAAATAAAGATAAATCGGTAGTTGCATATCGATTCCGTATGGTAAGTTTTTCAGTTCAATATGAGGAAATCCTGTTTTGTAATCCACAATAGCTGCATATGTTTTATCTTCGATCTCTTGATATAGAATTTTATCGATAATTCCCATAAAAGTAACATCTATTTTATCATTCATGGGAATCTCTACTTTTTCTTCTGTCTTCCAATTTAAAAGTTTACATGTCGTCATTTGCTCTTTTATGATATCGATTACATCTTTTAGTTCTAACAACACTTTTTGTAAGAAAAATTCCTCTTTTTTCGAGCATTGATAATTGCTTTTAGCGCGAAAGTTTTCCACACTTTTTTGAAAATGAAACGGTGGATAAAAGGCTTCAGCTAATACCGCATGACATAGATTTCCAATATATTGTGAAAATGTCTCTTCATAAGGATCACATTTTAAGATACGATTCACATAATATCGAAATGCACAGCGATTATAAGAATCCAATGTCGAATAAGATAGAATTAAACGATTGTTTAACCTGTGGAAAAGTGTCTCTTGATCGATCGTTTGATATTGATTTTGATACGTTTTATATGGAATCTGTGGAAAATTATGATAATAATCTCCTAAATCCGGACTGATTTCCCCATATTTATAGAATAAATCTAACTTCTTTGTCAATTTCATTTGATCATATAATCTGGAATAATGAGGGAAAGAAGAAACATCACACTGCCCATTTTCAACCTCTAATTCATTTAATATACTAGAGGGATAATAAGTATTAAACGGTGTTTTATCTTTATATGTAATCGTAACATGTTCAAGACGATTGATTAACGCACAAGCTTTATCATGTTCTTTCATATTTCTCGTTTTCGTATCATCCAATAAAACTTCCCGTTTTCCTTGATCATTGATATAATCCTCATCTTTATAAAGCTGTGGAAAAACACCTTGATTACATCCAACTAAAAAAACATAATCGTCACTTTCTACTTCTTCCAGAGATTTTACTTCTACTGCATACTTCAAAGACTTTTCTTTTAAATACGTATGCCTCAAATCATACAACACCAAGTCTTTTACCTCTTCTAAATCATGACACCAAGTATATTCATTTAAAATCGATATCAATAATTGATGAATTTCGATCTCTTTTTCTTTTTGAAATGAAAAGGCTTGTTTTAACATATTCAACATTTGATCGGCATCACTTTGATAATGCTCGATGAAATAAGTTCCAATATTCGTACTAAAAAGAGAAGTTTTCTTTTTTAGTGATAGCGGGATATGATAAAAAGAAAAAATTCTTTTTAAAACAGGCTCATATTCTTTGGTAACGTTGACAATTTTAAGACGTTCAATGGGAATCTCTTGTTCTAATAAAAGAAGCATTTGATTGGCAATAAAGTCTACTTCTTCTTCTAGGGTCGAGAAATGATAAAGTGGTATCTTCTGCTTCCTTTCAAGATCCAATGTTTCTAGAACATCTACCTGATATCGCAATAATAGAGACTCTTCAAAAGATGATAAGAAATAATATCCTAACATACCAATTTTTTTATTTCGAATATAATGTTTAAAATAAGAATCTTCGATCCACAATTGCTGCTTCTGTAATTCTTTTTTCAATGCGACCAAAAAATTTAAATTCTGATTTTGATAATGTTTTTCTTCCACATAGTAGGTATTTTGTAAATAGATATTGGCAATTTCATATTTAACCTGATATCGATTCATTACATACCAAATTGCTTTTCGATCATAGGTATAAAGTACCTTCGCTTTAAATTCTTCTAAGCTCATCCACTTTGTTTTAATGAAAGATGTCATGTTCGAAATCTCTTTCAATAGCTTTTCTTTACGATCGTTTGGCAGAATGATCAAATCATATTCTTTTATTTTGTCTATCGTAATCATAATACCACCTAAATTATTATATCATACTTTTCTCCTTTGTTCGATCATTTCGTATTTTACGATCAAAAAGGTAATAAAATCGAAAAATAAAAGACAAACTTTTAGTTTGCCTTTATATATTCGATATACCAATTGATCTTACTTGGCCAACTAGTACTACCTGCGTATTTAGGACCTATTTGTTCTGGAGTGGTCAAGCCTTTACTAATATATCCATTGTATAAATTCGTCAAATACCCCTTGATTCCCTCTTCTAATGTATCATATCGCTTATAAGAGCCACCATTACATGATGGTGAGCCTTTTTGACCACCGACATTGTTACATACACGGGTTAAATAGCTACATTCCCATTTACATCCTGTTTCATGAAGTACAATCGCAAGCGCTAAATAAGGATCAACCCCTAATTCAAGCGAATAAGATGCAAATAAATAACCATATCCCGATAGAGTAGAATTTAAGGAACGATTTAATTTTTCAGCTAATTCATCCATTGTCATATTATCATATACAATTGGATCTTCTATGACCATTACTTCTTCTTCTGCTTCAGGAATTTCTTCGTGATATTCCACTTTAGCGCTTAATACTTTCGTACTTTCTAAAGAAATCGTTTTACCACGATAGAGAACTTCTATTACGATGAGTGATATCACTACCATAGATAGGATAATCAATCCCATAGAAGTAATGATTTGCCGTTTTGTTTTCACTTTGTTTCACCTCTTAATATTGTGTTTATTTAAAATGGAAATTATGCGGAAAACGTTACCATCTTACCATAATATTGAGGTTTCGTCAAATTGAGAGCATTTTCGACAAAAGAAAACAAGTAACCATTACTTGTTCGTTTCTTGATAATAATGAATTTCTTGCAACTGCTCATAAACTTCTTCTAAAGCAAAAGAATCAATATCGTTATGATCATTTAAATATTGATCGATTGCAAACAATAAAGAAGATAAATTAGCATGATTGTGATAATCAATGTGATAATTTTTTAAAACATTTACCTGATGATCATTTAATAATAATCCATTTTCTCTTCGTTTTAAAAAAGATGATTTTAAATCTAATCGATCATATAAATCTTCTATATTTACTTCTTCGTTGTTGATTTTCATATCACTACCTACTTTGCTTGTTCTTCCATAAATGATTGAGTTTTTCGAATCTCATCTCTTAGTTTCATCCATAATTTTCCTAATTGATTATTCCCTTTTCGATCTTCGCCCCAACCCCAAAAGCTATCCTTTGGAGAATCTTCTACAATCATATAGTCTTTCGTTTCTAATAACTTCTTTTTTACATAAGGGTTTTGTTCAATCTTACATCTCAACAATTCTTCCATTACTGATACTTTTATATTATCCCAATCTTTTCTTCGCTTGTCTTTGTTTGCGTAAGCAATCTTTTGGGCTTCATGAGCAGAATAGCAATGAATAATCTCTTCATAGATTTCAGGTGCAGATTCTTTAAAACCTAATGCTTGATAAGCTTCCTCTACCGATGAATATAAATATCCATCATATTTCACTTTAAACGAGCTAAAATTATCGAAGCAATAAAATTCTCTTGGATAAAACCCTATCACTTCATCCATTTTTTCTTTCAGCCATAAATCTCGATATTGTTCTAATACTACCATATATGATTTCTCCTTATCGTTTAATAATCCATTAATTATATAATAGATTATACCCTAACTACATTATATTGTCATTTTTAAAAATTGTCAAAAAAACTACTGCATATGATTATATAAAAAATTCAATTACAATGTTACATTATTTCGTCTCTTATATTATTGGGCGATTGACGTCATCTTTTAAAATAATTAGATAAAAATCGATTCCTTGTGTTGTATGTTAGCTCTGAATGAGAGAAATTGCAAGTTATTTTTTATTGTATTTCTTCTAATATTCCTTCTACTAAATATTCATACAAAACGTCTGTGACATGTTGTACCATCAAACCTGTTTCTATATTTTGAATTTCTGTTGCCACTTTACCATAACAACCCCAATATGCATTTGCAATTTTCCTTACGGAATCAGCATCATATAATGAAATATCACAGTTCCACATTCTACTTACAATTTCCATATTACATTTAACAACTTTTATACATTTATCTAAATCATTGTTAAGTTGCTTTAACCGAAATCTTTTAAGTTTTGATATATCAAACATTTTGGGATATAATTCACATGCTTTAAGACAACTTTTATAATCTCCAAAGGCATATAAACAAGAAAATCTTGAGGGAAATTCTTTAGGTCTATAATACTCCAAAATATATTCAACTTGATAACTATTTATTATATTCATCATGTGCGATGACGGAGAATTTAATGTGTTTCCAGTCAAATCAAATGGAGCATATTTAATATTTCCTTGTATAAAATCATCTATTTTCTGCGATTCTGCAAGTAAACTACTAAATCCACTAGAAATCAGTCTATGAGTTAGCTTATAATTATGATAATTTACTTGACTAAAATAACTGTTCCCTAGACCAATAAAAATATAAAAAACATCTGGTACCCTTTCGTCAATATTTTGTACTTTCATTTTTTCTCCTTTTAGAACTAATTTTTATTATAACTCAGATTGTATAGCTTTACAAATATTGAAATATTTCCTTTATAACTTCTTGGAGATATGAAACTTGAATGATAGATTGGTAATATTTGATATCCATTTACTTGATATATATCCCCTACTATCTCTCAGAACTTTTGTTTAATTGCAGTTAATGAATTTAACTCCTCCTTCAGCAAAGAAATTATTCCATACCTGCTCTAGTTTATTTTGAATTGCTTTTTCCACAATATACCTCCTAAAACAATTCTTTTACAATCAAATCTTCAGAATGCAAATTATTGTTTTTCCCTAATAATAGATTCTCATAAAATTTAATTAGATAAATTTTATCTTCTTTAACATTTAAATAATTATTAAAGTAATTACTTCTAACTAAAGCATTTCTAAAATATATCGATTTATCTTTAAATAAGGAGTTATCTACATGATATCCTAAATGAATTAAATACTTTTCTATAAATACTGCTGTGGTTCTAGTGTTGTCTTCCCTAAAGGGATGTACTTGCCAAATATTAGATGTAAAATCAGTAATATTGTTAATGCCTTCTACAATATTCATATTTTTGTAGTCTTTCTCTTTTTCTAGACTAATATCATATTCTAATGATTCTTTTAGTGTTTTAAAGTCTCCATAAGCAACGGAATCATTATTTAATATTTTTTCACGTTTCAAAAAATCAATTTTTCTAAACTCTCCCGCAAATTCATAAATATCTTGAAACAAATACTGATGAATATATTTTAGATAATCTACTGATAATTCAAAATTATCTTGATCCAATAATTCAACAATCCTCATAGATACAAAATCACATTCTAATTCTCTATAATCGATACTATTTTGTTTTTCTTTTTCCACATAATAATTCTTTAAATTTTCTTCTACCTCTTCTATTGTTAATTCCCCTGAAATATTTTTGGCAGACATTTGCTCCAGATATTTTGATGGTTTTAAATTATCTACTTCTTGCAGGCCAATAGCCATTTCCCATTGTAATTGTTTCGCATAATCTTTTGAATGGTATATGTTTTCATATTCATTAATACTAGAGTCGAAGTCTTTTTCATTCATACTATCACACAACCCTTTTATTTATCATAACATGTTTTATTTAATTCATATTATAAAAACCGTTGAAAATCAACGGTTCCTTTTCTTTATGGGGCGAGTATAGGGATTCGAACCCTAGCATAATGGAACCACAATCCACCGTGTTAACCCCTTCACCATACTCGCCATGTAATACGTACTATATTTTATCAATTATTTATATTTTTGGCAAGCCTTTTTCAAAAGATTCTTGGAATTAGTCAATTACCTATACACGATAACCCTAATTTCATACTATGAAGTGAGGAGGAAAAATAATGAATAACTATTCAGATTACAGAAATTATTATATGTTAAACGGTCAAAACAACATGATGAATCAAGGACAAATGAAGCAAACCCCAATGACTTCTCCTATGAAAGGAACAAGTCAAGGTGTATTCAGTAATCCTAATTTCAATAAATGTAACTATGATCAACAAAATATAAAACCAGCTAGTTTGTATGAACCATATCAAGGATTCATACGTGGAAATATGTTTCCCGATTTATATAATACTTATAAGGTAACAAAGCCTTACGAAGTAGAACCTATGAATGAACAGGCCCAAATATTGACTTATGTCGATGCCCTTCAATTCGCAGCTCATGACTTAAATCTTTACTTAGATAATCATCCTAATGATCGTGAGATGATTCAATTATTTAATCAATATCGTGAAGAAGGAAATCGAGCTATTAAAGAATATGAGCAAAAATATGGTCCTCTATTCACTTCTAGCGATGCTTTGAATACTACACCTTGGGCTTGGAATCAACTACCATGGCCATGGGAAAATAGATAAGGAGAGTTTGTATGTGGAAATATGAGAAAAAATTACAATACCCGGTCAACATCAAGCGAAAAGATTTAAGAATGGCAAAATATATTTTAACGCAATATGGTGGTCCTGCTGGTGAACTTGCCGCTGCTTGGCAATATTTAGATCAACGTTATAATATGCCAGATGATCGTGGGAAAGCACTGTTAACGGATATTGGAACGGAAGAACTAGCACATGTTGAGATCATTTCGGCTATGTTGTTCCAACTTATGGAGGGAGCAACTCCAAAAGAATTAGAAGAGGCAGGATTGGGTAGTCAATATGCGCAATTTGGAAGGGATTTATTTCCATCTGATTCATTCGGTAATCCTTTTAATATGACCTACATCAAAGTTGCAGGTGATTATATTGCCAATATCGAAAGTGATATGGGAGCAGAACAAAGAGCACGGGCAACTTATGAGCATTTAATGGATTTAACGGATGACCCTGATATTCTAGCACCACTTGCTTTTCTACGTCAAAGAGAAATCGTTCATTACCAACGTTTTAAAGAACTTCGTGACTATTATCTTAATCAAAATCGATAAATACTTGAGAAATCAAGTATTTTTTCTATTTTTTTCCACATAATAACGTTAGGTGATCATATGAAAAAATGGTGGATAATACTTCTTGCTTTTCTATTCGTTGGCTGTGGTCAAAAAACACTTACGATCAATCAAGAGGAAATACAAGAAGTAAGTTATGGAAGTGTCACGTTATTAAAAAAAGAACATGAAACAATTAGTGACTATTTTCAAGAACTTCCTTTTAAACAAGGATCTTTGAAAGAAGAGAATATGGGTATTCTAACAATCGTCACTAACAGAGATCGATACTTGATACATGTTACCAAAGATCATCATCTTTACTATGAAAAAGAAGGAAAAACTTATTATTCAAAAGATCCATCGATCGTAGATTTTGTTGGTTATTTAGAAAATATAAAAGAAACTTATCTGGATCGGGAATTTTATACCATAACGGAAACAAATGAATATCAAGTTGGCAATAATGATGTACTTATTAAACTGGATACCAGTGACCATTATCTTATCATTGTCAGCGAATTAACCTTAACTGATTTTCGAATTCACAAAATAGAACAAATCGACAATGAATATCGTGATATTGATCTTCTTTATCAAAACGAATTGATCGAACAGAATCATCGTATTATCATACGTTCCGACGAAGCTTTAAGAAAGGCAATGATCCGTATTACTTTTACAACACCATATCATTATGAAGTATCACTTATTCCTACTTATGATGAAGAAAGTGGAGAATTAACCTTTCAAAAAGAATTCAAAGAAAAAGAAAACTCTTAGAAATTCTAAGAGTTATTTTATCTATTTTGACTGTTCGTTATTATTTTGAACAAAATTATTTCTTTCTGCTTTTCTCTTGGCACGACATTCTTTGCATCTGACAGGCTCATGTTCAAAACCTTTTTCTTTATAGAAGTTTTGATCTCTTACTGAGAAAATAAATTCTTGACCACAGTCTTTACAAACGATCGTCTTATCTTTTAATTCTTCCATTTACTGCTAACCTCCTTTTTGAATTTGATTTAACATTTTTTATTAGAGCTTTCAAAAAAGGAAAGTAACTAAAGAAAACTTAAACCATTCACAATATAACATAAATTTGTTTTTTAAGCAAGTCTTTTATATAATATATGTAAAGTGTAATGATTCGATGACACTCACATTAGAAAGAAGTGAATATTATGAAAATTTTACTTACCGGAGCAGGTGGTAATATTGGAATTGAAACTTTAAAAAGGTTAACAGAACATAAGGAATATGAAATTGTCATACTGGATTTAGATACTTCCAAGATAAGAAAAAGATTAAAGCCTTATCTAGATAAGGTGACTATCTATTTTGGTAGTATTAATGATGAAACATTAGTTCGAAAAGCGTTACAAGGATGTGATGCAGTTATTCACACTGCTGCGATCATTCCTCCTCTGGCGGATCAAAATCCCGAACTTACCCGAAAAGTAAATTATTTTGGAACAGTTACTTTAGTCAAAGCATTAAAAGAAGTTTGTCCAAAAGCGTTTTTCCTTTATACTTCATCGGTCAGTGTCTATGGTGACCGTACAGAAAATCCTTGGATTAGTGTTCATGATCCTTTACTTCCTAGCGAGGGAGATTACTATGCTCTTACCAAAATAGAGGCTGAACTTTTCATTCGCGAAAGTAACATTCATTATACGATTTTTCGTTTGACAGGAATCATGGGACATCCCAAGCCAGATCCTTTGATGTTTCATATGCCACTACAAACCAAAATGGAAATCGCAACCACTTGGGATACTGCCAATGCGTTAGTAAATGCCTTAAAGCACCAGAAAAAATTAGTTGGTAGAACATTCAATTTAGGTGGTGGTGAGGGTTGTCGTACTACCTATTATGACTTTTTAGTTCGCATGTTTGATTTATATGGTCTGAATCCAAAATACGTAAAAAAAGAAGCTTTTGCAGAGAAAAACTTTCATTGTGGCTATTTTAAAGACAGTGATGAACTAGAAGAAATTTTACACTTTCGTACTACTGATCTGACTCAATATTACGAATATATTAAACAACATACGAATCCAATGGTGCATCTTTTCACTAGAATCTTCAGTCGCCCTGTTTTATACTTTCTAACCAATCGATCAGAACCATTACAAGCTAAAAAACAAAAAAATCGGTCTATGATCAATCGCTTTTTCAAATAGGCGATTTTTTTATTGTAAAAACCGATTCCTAAAATTGACATATAATAAATTGAGGTGAATTATGAAACGTGTATTATTATTATTTGGTGGCAATTCAAGTGAACATCTTGTTTCTTGTCGTTCTGCCAAATGCATTTTAGAAAATATCGATACAAGCAAATATCGTATCGATAGTGTTGGTATCAGCAAGGAGAATGAATGGTTTCTCTTTTCTGACGATCTTCAATATCTAGAAGATGGAACATGGTTAAGTGTGTCAAAAAATAGGCCGATTCTAAACCCTGTCTTTTTCATTCATCAATATGATGTCATCTTTCCTATCATTCATGGCACGAATGGGGAAGATGGTAAATTACAAGGCTTTTTAGATTTATTTCATATTCCTTACGTGGGATGTAAAACGTTAAGTAGTGCACTTGGAATGGATAAAGCAATGGCCAAACAAATTTTTACTTATCACAAAATTCCTCAAGTACCATATATCTCAGTAAACAAAGATTACGATATTTTAAAAATCGAAGAACAAATCGACTATCCTATGATCGTAAAACCTTCTAATGGTGGATCATCGATTGGAATCAGTAAAGTAGAATCAAAAAAGGATTTAAAGAAAGCATTAAAGCTTGCTTTTCATTATGATCAAGAGGCAATCGTAGAATCATTTATGCATGTAAGAGAGTTAGAATGTGCAATCTTAGAAGAGAATGGAGAGATCAAAGTATCTACCGTTGGAGAAGTTTTATCTGCCAATGAATTTTATGATTATGAAGCAAAATACGAAAATAAAGAATCACAAACTGTGATTCCCACTTCTCTTCCAGACGAAATAATCGAGCAAATAAGAGAATACGCAAAAAATGCATTCCAAGCGATCCATGGCTCTGGTCTTGCTCGCGTCGACTTTTTTTATGATGAAGAAAATAAGCAAATTTATCTAAATGAAATCAATACGCTTCCCGGTTTTAATACCATCAGTATGTATCCAAAATTATGGATGCATGAAGGAATTAGTTATTCTGAACTACTTACTATTTTAATCGAAAATGTTTAATCTTGTTGACTTAATCGGTAGTAATACTCTAACTTTTCTTCGGAATAATTGGTTATTTTCCCACTTGGTAAAATAAGCATACGATCGACACCAATTTCTCTTACAAAAGATGGATTATGACTAACTAAAATAATGGTTCCCTCATAATCGTGAAAATTTTCGCCGATAATTTTCTGTGTGTCAGGATCTAGATGGTTGGTAGGTTCATCTAATAAGAGAAGATTCGCTTTTTCTAACATCACTTTACATAGAGAAATACGAGCCTTCTCGCCTGGCGATAATACCGCCACTTTCTTAAACACATCATCACCATGAAATAAAAAAGATCCCAAAATAGTTCGTAATTCTTTTTCACTATATCCTGGTTGTTCCACATTTTCTAGGATCGTTTTTTCAAGGTCTAACAATTCTTGTTCTTGAGCATAATAAGCAATATCCGTTTTATTTCCAAACCAAATATTACCTTCATCAGGAATTAATATTCCCATCAATAATTTCAGTAACGTCGATTTCCCCACACCATTTTCTCCTACAATTAAGAAACGTTCACGATTGTTAATGACAAACGATAAATTGTGGATCAGTTCTTCTTTCTCTGGATAATGAAAAGAAATATTATTCACTTTGACTGGTATTTTAGAACCTTCGCGCATTGGTCGAATATTCAACTTTACTTTTTTATATACTTTGTCACGACTGATCATTCGACGCTCTAATTTCGCTAATGTCTTTTCACGACTTTGAGCCATACGTTTACGTTTTCCACTCGAATTTGAATAAAGTAGTACAATATCGCGTAATTTTTCACGTTCTTTTTCTTGTTTTTCAATCAAACGTTCTTTTGCTTCTTTTAATGCTTTGCTTTTCTTTAAATAGGTCGTGTAATTACCATCATATACGGTAATTTGATGTTCTACTTTGTCGATAAAAAGAGTTTTATTGATGATTTGGTCTAAAAAATCAATATCATGGGAAATAATTAACACCATTCCGTGATAATTTTTTAAATATTCAATGACAAACGTTCTTGTACTAGCATCTAAGTGATTCGTTGGTTCATCTAATAAAAGAATTTCCGGATTCGAATAAAGTAGATGCGCAAAGGCAATTTTTGACTTTTGTCCACCGGATAAATCGGTCAATTTTCGATCTAATAAATCGATATCGATATCCATTTCAGCAATCAATTCAAATAGAATATTTTCGGCTTGATAAACGTCATAATACTCTAATAACTCTTGTAATTTTCCAATTTTTTTCAGCAAACGTTTTTGTAATCGTTCATCACTTTCATTTGATACTTGTATATATAGATCTGCAATTTCTTCTTCTAATTCTTTAATGGGACGAGCTGTCATCAAATATTCAAAAACTGTCATATCTTTATTTTCCATCACAATTTCTTGTGGTAAATAACCAATTCGTTTATTTTGGGCGATTATCACTTTACCACTATCTAATTCTTGCATACCTAAAATCACTTTCAATAAAGTAGTCTTACCTGCTCCGTTCACACCAACAATTCCTACTTTATCCTTATCTTCGATATGGAAATTGGCATGATCATAAATCGTTTCTAGGTTAAAAGACAAACACATATCCATACCTTTCATGATAATCACCTCAGTAATTACCATTTTATCATAGTTTATAAGGAAATTTAAAGTGATTTTTTTAATGATTCAAAATAGCATACAAAATGTGCAGTAAAAAACAATGGATAACACAAATACGGAATAAGTTCACGCTGTTTTTTTTTACATCTTTTGTATCCCTTTTTTCACAATCAGGGCACGAACGGTACCTATCATCACTTTTCACAAAAAAAGAGGGGTAACTATTTACTCCTCGCTGTATGCTTATTACATACTAACCTTATGATTCATTGATACTGAGAAATGATTTGTTTAAACTCCAACACTTTTTGTCTCTGGTAATGTAGATCCACCATCGATTACAATTGCAGTACCAGTCAAATAATTCGACTCATTACTTGCTAGAAAAGCGGCAAGCTCTCCTAATTCTTGAATGGTTCCTAAACGCTTCATGGGAATACCTGCAGCGATTCCGTCAATCACACTTTGTGGATCTGAAGCATTGGTATCTTTTGCGATTCCATCGACCATTGGTGTCATAATATAACCTGGGCAAATCGCATTGACATTGATATTATAATCGACTGTTTCAATGGCTAATGCTTTCGTAAAGCCAATTAAAGCCGCTTTTGTTGTCGCATAAGCTACTTCTCCTGTATCGGCTACAAGTGGTCCTGTAACGCTCGATAAATTGACAATTTTTCCATATTTTTGACGTTCCATATAAGGAAGTACTGCTCTTGTCACATTCCAAGTACCTTTGATATTGACATCAAAATGGAAATCTCTTACTTCATTGCTCATCTCTAAAAACTTTTGCAATTTGGCAACTCCAGCATTATTGACCAAAATATCGATTCGACCATATTTTTCAGCTACAAAACGAATGGCTTCTTCTACTTTCTTTTGATCCGTAATATCGACGATCATTCCCGATACTTGCATTCCTTTTCCTTGAAAGGAAAGTGCTACTTTTTCAACTTCTGGATCACGATCTAAAACAATTACCTTAGCACCATATTTCAAGAATACTTCGACAATTCCTAGTCCGTTTCCTTTGGCACCACCAGTCACAACTGCAACTTTATCTTTTAATTTCATATCTATCATCTCCCCTATTATTTTATCATGAGAACGATAAAATGACAAAACAAACTTATCCGGGTTTACATCATAACAATTATTTTTCTTCCTCCGTATAAAATAGCTCATCTGGTTTCATATTAAAGATATCAGCAATTTTAATAGCGGTATCATAAAACAATCTTCTTTTTTTATTCTCTATTTGTGAATAAAAAGAGGCTGTAATTCCTAACTTTTCAGCCATTTCATAGATCGATATTCCTTTTTCTTTTCTTACTTCTTTTAATTTTTCCATACTATACATCTAATCACCTTCTTTATTATATCTTCTTATGGACTATTAGTCTATAAAAATATTGAAATTTATATGAGAAAATGATGGTGGGTGATGATATGGCTAATAGCGGACAGGAAAATATCTACAATATTATTGGTTTAAATATTCGTAAATACCGCAAGCTTAAAGGCTGGACACAACGAGAATTAGCCGATAAACTTTTACTGAGTGAAAGCTTTATTGCCAAGCTAGAATCGGTTACCTTTCAAACATTATCCATTGATACACTTCAACAAATAGCAGAGGTATT
>CALVJD010000003.1 GCA_944332005.1 uncultured Bacilli bacterium | reverse complement strand
TTGGGTTTTACGGTGATATTAGTGATAGACCCGGTAGGTTCAAACTTCCCTACCCAGAATCCATTGACATCCATACTGATGAAGGCTGGATGGGTCATGTATTCTCCATTATCGCATTCTCCACTTTTTCCGCTTGTCATGGGTGTTTCACATGATTCTCCTTCGATATCGGTCGTATTATTGATATCGAAGATAATATCGATCGAATGAGCCAATCTTAATGGTGTATCCACATCTACATTCCAAAGTCGATATTTATATTTCGGTATCCATACAAAATAACTTCTAATATCACTTTCTGAAATGATATCTCCGATCTTATATTCTTTACTTGGATTATCGATTAAATGAATCGCATTCGCCCACTCTTTTTCACAATAGTTATACCATTCTGTGGCTGTATCCGCATAGGTTACCGTTCCATCATCGGATAATGTTATCGGAATTAAATCCGTTCCTAGATTGGGTTTTGCTACATTGTTACAATTACCAGTAATGCTTCCTGCACTTTCCGATAATTCGTAGAGTTCATCTAATGCTCCTTGAACATCGATATGACTCGTCCCACTACTACTATTATCATATCCAACCTCCTTTGCTTCATATAACGTTGTCACCGCATAAACACTAACAGAAGCCATGAGTAATCCACCCAATACAAATGACACTAATTGCTTTACTTTACTTTCCATCCTATCATCCTTCCAACAAAAAAAGAGGGGTATAAATACCCCCCCCGTGTGCATATTGCAATCAAAATTTTCCTTTATTTTCCTTGCCTTCGCACACTATATTACTATTTCTTATGTTTTCATTTTAGCAAAATTATTCTTTTTTGACAAGTCTTTGTCTTTTAGAAACGACCTCCGCCGCCTCCACCACCGAATGATCCGCCACCACTAGAGAATCCACCACCAAATCCTCCTGATGAAGAATTATGACTTTGAGCAGCACTTCTTGTCGAAATAGCGGTGTTGACAGCACGATTCATACTCGTGTTAATAGTTTGATTAAAGACAGTCATCATGTGGAAATAATGAACATCTAACATCAAATCCGTCGTCGTATAAGTAGATTGAGGCATTTCTTCAAATTTGATTTTCATCGTCTTTGCTACCTTATCCGCTAATCCAAAAACAGTCGCATATACTAAGTATTTTTCCCACAATGTCACTTGTGGTAAATCTTTTGTCTCAAAACTTCCAAAGTCATTGAGGAAGTTCTTCAACCCTTTCCATTTTGCATAATCATTATTTCCCTCTTTAGTACGTTTGGTAATAGTTGCAAAATAAATGAGAGATGCGACACTAGCACCAAGAACGATGACCGGTAATAGGAGAATCTCCAATGTTACCATAGTAATAATCGATAAGATAATGCCCAAAACCGAATAAAGAGAAGCCCATCCTTTCGCTTTCGAAGAGGCTTCAAAAAAATGGTATTGATCGGCTTCTTTTAATACTTGATTTTTCCATTTTTCATAATTGGTTAAAAAGTTCTCATAATTACTTTTAGCATCTTTTTTAATGGCACTTAAAGTCACTCGATTATTAGAACCAATATTGCCAAATAACCATGCGATCAATGTCTGATCGCTTTCTTTTAAATCGCGTTTCGCTGGTTCATAAATCAATTCATAATCTTTCTTACTAAGTTCATTAAATTTGACGACTTTATCAGCAATCAAGTTGAGAATAGCAGCCGATAATTCATTTGTGTTGACTTGTTTACGGAACAAATATCCTACAATTTCAGGACCATATGGTTTCGGGAAATCACGGAAATATTTTCCCATAAAATCACTTTTATATTCCTTATCGTATTTACAATACATATAAAAGATGAAAGCACCTAAACCAACGAGCCAAACGCCATTCACAGCAAGCAACCCATAATAAAGAATACGAGCCTTGAGACGTTCTTGATTAGCTTTTTCAGCACGAAATTTTTCTACTTCTAAAATTGATGGCAGTGCTTCTACATTTGTTGTTTTGGTAGAAGCAGGAACCACTTCTTTATCAAATACAAATCTGGTATCAATAGCAGTATATGCATTCAATAGATCAACCGTCATTTTAATCATTTCTTGATCGACAATTTCGATATTTCCATTTAATGGACCATGTGCCCAGGCACGTAATTCATTTTTATTTCCAGGTATATGGATGTAAATTACCAAGTGTTCGATGTCTTCACTCAATTCATTGGAAAAGAAATTCCATCCAATTTCGGCTACATCTTGATGAACAATCGCCATGTTCTGAAGAGTATATTCAAAATAGAAAGCATGACTTTCTTC
Organism: uncultured Bacilli bacterium; assembly: GCA_944332005.1. Taxonomy (GTDB): domain Bacteria; phylum Bacillota_I; class Bacilli_A; order RF39; family UBA660; genus CALVRE01. The sequence continues at coordinate 10,330 of CALVJD010000003.1, read as the reverse complement.
ATTACTAGGCATAAAAGAACGAATTGTGACACCATTTAAATTTTCATATAAACTATAATATCCATAAGAGCCAATTGTTGCATAATTGTTTTCTGTAAACAAAGTAGGTTCCTTCTGTAAAATATCAAACTGATATCCAGAACATAGAGGAATTTCACCAATTCCTTCTATAGTGATTCCAGAACCATTATAGATATCACTTCCTTCAAATGATTCTTGTGAGCCATCAAAGATCGGAGCACTAGTATTGCGATAATCGATGATTCTTTCAAAGCCATTAAATTCTCCATTCAATACTGCAACTTCTTTTACTTTGATATCCCCATTTTCCTGTACCGTCGCATCGATAAAGAAATTGGTAATTCCCTCTTTTGCATCAATAGAGAATGGAAACCAGAATAAACTAAGTAAAAATAATAATAAATATCTTTTTTTCATATGACACTCCTTAAAAAGAAAAGACTTCGTTTGAAGCCTTAAAATTTAACTTGTGGAACTTCTTTGTCTGCTTCCGTTGCCTGAAAGAACTCTGCTGCTTTAAAGTTAAAAATAGAAGCTACAATACTAGATGGGAACATCTCTCGTTTATTGTTATATTGCAAAACCGTATCGTTGTAAAATTGTCTTGCATAAGAAATTTTATCTTCTGTTTCTTTTAATTGATTTTGTAAATCCATAAAGTTCGTATTTGCTTTTAGTTCTGGATAAGCTTCTGAAATCGCAAGTAATCTTCCTAATGCTTGTGATAATTCGCCATTTGCTTCCATCTCTTCATGAGGTGTTTTCGCATTTACGGCTTTACTACGAGCACTGATAACGGCGTCTAACGTTTCTTTTTCATGACCTGCATATCCTTTTACTGTTTCTACTAAATTAGGAATCAAATCAGCCCTTCTCTTTAATAAAACATCGATCTGTGACCATTGATCCTTTACCATATTACGAAGATTGATAAGACTATTATAAACTTTTGCAACCCAAGCTAATAATAAAACTACAATAACAGCAATTACGATCAAAATAATCAACCATGGTTCCATATTTCTTCCTCCATTCTATTTTCATTATACAGGAATCATAGAAAAAAAGAAACCACTTTGCATAAAATTTATAAAATATTATCAATATGAATATAGAAAGGATGATTCTATGAATATCGACATTAGAAAAAACATCATTGATAATTTTAATGGTGCCAGCACAGATGACATCAAAACATCTATTACTTCTTCGATCGAAGCAAGTGAGGAAGTTACTTTGCCAGGCCTTGGTGTTTTCTTTGAACTACTATGGAAAAACAGCGATGAAAATGAACAAGTTTTTATACTAAACGCAGTCAAAAAAGGACTTGAAATATCTCATTTAAAAGACTGAATTATGATTCAGTCTTTTGTTTACTTTCTTCTTCTAAAGTTTGATAGTACTCAAATCTTGCTCTAGCATTTTCTTTTTGACTCGCTAATAATTCACCTGCTTTTTCTGGATTGATTTCTTTTAACATCTTATATCTTGTTTGACTATTTAAAAAATTTTCATATTGATCAAAATCAACTTTCTTACTATCAAGCGTAAATTGCTTCGTTTCTGGATGATAACGGAACGTTGGAAAATATCCACAATTAGTAGCCATCTTTTCACTTTCTATCGAATTTTCCATACCACCTTTGATTCCATGTGAAATACATGGTGAGTAAGCAATAATGATCGATGGTCCATTATAGTTGGCCGCTTCTTGGAATGCTTTAATCGTTTGCATTGGTGTTGCTCCCATACTCACTTGCGCAACATAAACATGTGGATACGCCATCGCAACGCGCGCTAGATCTTTTTTAGCGACTTTTTTTCCACTACTCGTAAAAGCTGCAATACTACCTTTCGGACTCGCCTTACTAGATTGTCCTCCTGTATTCGAATATACTTCACTATTGAGAACTAATATATTGACATTATCATTGCTAGCAAGAATATGATCAATACCACCAAATCCGATATCATAAGCCCAGCCATCTCCACCAATCGTCCAAATCGAACGAGCTACGATATAATCTTTTAACTCTTGTAGTTCTTGAGGAATAGTATCAAAGTCCAATGCTTCATAGATTTCTTTTGTTACCTCATAATTATTACAGTTTTCTAACCAACGAGTAAATAACTCATGATTAGGATTATCCATATTTTCCTTCATAATAGAAGCAATCCGATTACGAATGACATTGTTGGCAATCAACATTCCATATCCGTATTCCGCATTATCTTCAAATAAAGAACTAGCCCACGGAACCGTATATGGTGTACTAGGTGCACTTGCTCCATAAATGGAAGAACATCCCGTCGCATTAGCAATTATCATTTCATCGCCAAATAATTGGGTCAAAAGTTTCAAATATGGCGTTTCTCCGCAACCTGCACATGCCCCATGAAACATAAATTTAGGTTCTCTAAACTGGGTTCCTTTGATCGTCGATAATAAATGCTTTTTCTTGTCTTTGATATGAGTACTAAGATACGCAAATATTTCTTGTTCCTGATTTTTTCTCTGTTCGATCAACTCTTTACTAATCAATGCTTTCTTCCCCGCTTTACCTGGGCAAGTTTTCATACAAAGTCCACATCCAGTACAATCTTCAACCGAAATTCCAATCACAAAATAGTAATCTTCCAAGTTCTTCTCGATCGGTTTTATCGCACGTCTTTGAATCATTTCCGGAGCTTTTTCATACTCCGCTTGTGATAATAAATAAGGACGAATCACAGCATGAGGACATACAAACGAACACTGTGTACATTGAATACAATTCTCACTGATCCAAGATGGAACAAGATCACTAATGCCGCGTTTTTCTAATCTTGATGTTCCAGGTTCAAATGTTCCATCTGGCATACTTAGAAAAGCACTAGTAGGAAGCATATCTCCCATGCGATGCGTCATCGCTGTAAATACATCTTTGGTCTTTTCTTCTACTTCGACAATGCAAATATCAGTATCATCTAATCTCACTTCTTCTAAATAACTGGTTGCCTTATCGATTCCCTCTTTATTCGCTTCATATATCTCAGGTCCCTTTTTAAAGAAACGCGCTTTGGCATACTCTTTCATTTTCTCTTTAGCAAACTCATAATCAAGCATCGTCGTCAAAGACATAATGGCACTTTCCATAATCGTACTAATCTTATTTTTAAGGCCTACTTTACGAGCTAGTTCATAAGCATTGATGATATATACCTTCACTTTTTTATCGATTAAAACATGACGATTCTGATCACTTAAATGATCTAGGAACTCTTCCTTAGTCATCGTCGTATTTAAAATAAAAATGCCATTTTCCTGAATATTCGACAAACAATCAAAATCATCTAAATAGCTATCTTTGGTTACCACTACCAGTCTTGGGTTTTCCACATAATAAGTAGAACGAATCGGAGACTCGCTAAAACGAAGATGTCCTACCGTTACTCCTCCTGATTTTTTCGAATCATATTGAAAATATCCTTGTACATAATGATCCGTATGATCACCAATCAATTTTATGATCGATTTTTCGGCACTGACCATTCCATCGCTACCATAACCATAGATTAAAAATTCTTCGGCACGACTAATTTTATAACTTGGATCGTAAGATAAACTTAAGTTCGTAACATCATCATCAATACCAATCACAAAGCGATCACGTAATTTTCCCTTTAACATATCATAAACAGCTTTTATCATAGCAGGCGTTGTATTCTTACTAGAAAGACCATAACGACCACCTACTACGATCACATCTTTGTCACGTAAAGCACTTACAACATCTAAATAAAGAGGCTCGCCTTCACTACCAGGTTCTTTCGTACGATCAAGAACAGCTACCCTCTCAACGGTATCTGGTAATACTTTGAGTAAATATTTTGTACTAAAAGGTCGATATAAATGCACCGTAATAAGTCCCACTTCATATCCTTCTTGATTCAAGTGATCGATCGTTTCTTTGATCGCCTCCGTTACGGATCCCATCGATACGATAATTTCTTTCGCTTGCTTACTTCCATAATATTCAAACGGATGATATTCCCTTCCTGTCAAATCATAGATTTTATGCATATATCCTTCTACGATATCTGGTATCTTATCGTAGAACCCGTTTCGCACTTCCGTCGCTTGAAAATAAATATCATCGTTTTCAGCCGTCCCTCTTGTAAAAGGATGTGTAATATTGAGGGCACGATTTCGAAAATGCTTTAGTGCCTTCTCATCTAAAAAACTTCTCACATCTTCCTTTTCTAATATTTCAATTTTCTGTAACTCATGACTCGTTCGAAAACCATCAAAAAAATGCAAAAAAGGTAAACTACCTTTAATAGCAGATGCATGTGCTACAATGGCCAAATCAGCAGCCTCTTGAACCGAAGAACTAGCAAGCATGCAAAAACCAGTCTGCCTTGTCGCATAAATATCTTGATGATCACCAAAAATCGACAAAGCATGAGTCGATAAACTGCGGGCTGCCACATGGAATACTGCCGGTAATAATTCTCCAGCCATTTTATACATGTTTGGAATCATTAGTAGCAATCCTTGACTAGCCGTAAATGTCGTCGTTAAACATCCGACCTGCAAAGAACCATGTACCATACCAGCCGCACCTGCTTCACTTTGCATCTCCACTACTTTTACCGAATCACCAAACAAATTTTTTAATCCTGCATTACTCCATTCATCGACATGTTCTGCCATGGGACTAGAAGGAGTAATTGGATAGATTCCTGCTACTTCCGTAAATAAATAAGCACTTCTACTACACGCTTCATTTCCATCTACTGTCACTATTTTCTTCATATGGTTCCTCCTTTATGTTCAATATTATTATATCATGTTTCCCTATGTTTCAGCCTCATTATTTTTCATAAATGAAAAAAGAGAATCACTTCTCTTTTAATCCATCTTCCCTACAATATCCTTTATTTTTAACTTGATACGTTGTAAAGCATTATCAATTACCTTTGGATCTCTATCTAAAATATCAGCGATTTCACGATAATTAAAATCATTGAGTTTTAATTCAAACACTTGTGACTCCAAATCGGTTAAAACCTTTTGAATCTGTAAAATCAACTCTTTTTCTGTTTCCATATGAATCAATTGTTCTTCAGGATTGGCCTTCTTATCCTCCAAGAGAAATTCCAAAGCTTTCTCTTCATCATCACTCGTATATTCAAGTGAAATCGATTCATTTAAAATACGATGCTTTTGACGTTTCGTCGCCGTGATCATACTAATCATCTTACGTTCGATACAAGTAACAGCATAAGTAAAAAATAATGTATCTTTTTCCCCATTAAAGGTCTGAATCGCTTGATTGAGACCAACCAATCCCTCCTGCACTAAATCATTCAGTTCTAATCCCGTATTTTTACCATAAGAAAACAAATATTTTGCTTTCTTATAAATCAATGGCTCATATTTCTTATAAAGAATATCGATTGCATCTTCGTTATTTTCTGCCGCATATGACAATAGTTCATTATCATCATATTCTTTATAATTCATGTAATTCCCCCTATCTTCTGTTTTTTACTGCTTCAAAAATCACGATACCAGCTGCAACACTAGCATTCAAACTATTGATTTTCCCCTTCATGGGAATCGACGCGATAAAATCACAACTTTCTTCCACAAGACGGCTCATACCAGAACCTTCGTTTCCAATGATAATGGCTATTTTACCACGATAATCGATCTCATCGTAATCCGTTCCATTCATATCGGTACCAACAATCCAAAAGCCATTCTTCTTAAGTTCATCAAGAGTACGAACAAGATTCGTAACACGAGCAATTTTCATATTACTGATCGCACCAACACTGACACGACTAACCGTTCCATTTACCTCAACACTACGATCTTTTGGAATAATAATACCATCGACTCCAGCTGCTTCACAAGTACGAATAATCGCTCCAAAATTATGTGGATCTTCTAAATGATCCAAAATCACAAGGAATGGATTTTCAGTTGTAAGTAAATCCTCTAATTCTGCATATTCATAATCCGGTACTTCTAAAATAATACCTTGATGGTTTCCTCCTACCATACGATCTAATATGTTTTTATCCACTATCTTCGTAGACAAATGATTTTGTTCAATCAGAAACAATAATTCCTCATCACGAAAATTTTGATTCAAATATACTTTTTTTACTTTTTCTTTCTTTTTCAACGCTTCTAACGCTACATTTTTACCATAAATATACATATTATTCTCCTAATAATTCATTCATAATTTGTGTGATTCTCTCGAAATTTTCCTTGATATATAAATAACCAATCAATGCCTCTAATCCTGTTGCATATTTGTAAGTAATAATATCCGTACTCTTAGGTCGATGAGCAACTTTATGATTACGTGCTCGATATACGATTTCCTCTTCTTCTAGTAATAAAAAATGATTTTCCAATAGTTTTGTTAAAAAGGAACACTGACCCTTCGCACTGACATATTTCGTCGCTTCTTTTTGAAGATCATTTACTTTTGCGATTCCCTTTTGAATCAGATATTTACGAACATAAACTTCATAAATCGCATCTCCCATATAGGCAAATGTCAAAATTCCCATTGTATCTGTGTTCATATTCCACCAACTTCTTTTCAATTATAACATTGGAGACAAAAAAAAACAATATAAGAAAAAGTCCTAAAAACTAGAACTTGCTTTTAAACCATCAGTAAGGCGTCATCATCAATTTCAATCATATTTGTTTTGAATTATAATATCAAATAGGGCTTAAAATTGGATAATGTGTGTGGCATTATCCATCATATAGTAATAATAATTGTGTGTTGTAAAAAGGTTTTTTAGGGTTTTGTGAAAATAGATAGGTCACGATACTGACCTGTATCGCTTTCTATTTTCATTATAATTCATAAAATAAAACTTGAAACCAATTCTTATTTATGGCTTGTGAAAGTACTAACGCTTTCATCAATCCTTGCATACTGTTACCAACGATAACTGGACTTATTCTCATTTTAGGGACAAAAAAAGCATTTGAATTTAGATATAGTACATCTACAGATTCAAATGCAGTTGACTACCATAGTAAATACCTTAGGTTCTAAAGCTTTGTGTCATCTTCTTTCGAAAACTTTGCCAATAACAATATGCATATATAATATATCATAATTGTCTTTTGATGGCAAGTAATTTACATAAAAATTTAAGCAACTAATCTTTTTTTGATATTAGTTTACATTCGTCAAAAAAGTCAAATGTAATTTCCTTAATAAAACCGTTTTTAATATCGTTTAATAGAATCGTAATCACCTTATCATAATCGACTTCTCCACCACGCATAAGGCACCCTCTTCTCTTGCCAATCTGAATAAATATATCCTCAATTTCTTCTACATCAAAATGGGTAACACCATATCGTTCTTCTAAAATAGAAGGATAATGCAACGATAGCATTTTCAGAATATAAACAGCAACTTCATCAAGAGGTAAAATTTCTTCCTTAATGGCAGTAAAAGTTGCTAGATTGAAGGCGACAGTTTCTTCTTCCAATTTCGGCCACAAAATGCCAGGTGTATCCAAGAGTTCCAAATCCTCATTGACACGAATCCAATCTAGCGATTTCGTCACTCCTGGTTTATTTCCTACATTCACTACTTTTTTCCCTGCTAAACGATTGATCAAAGTTGATTTCCCAACGTTGGGAATTCCCACTACCAAAGCTCTAGCACGACGTTTTCGTAATCCTTTGACCAATCTTTTTTCATTTTCATCGTGCAAAAGTCGTTCTGTCAACGAAATAATTTCTTTTGTCACATTTTTCGTATCCATCAAATTGACCGGTAATACCCCATATCCTTGTTCCTTATAAAATTGAATCCATTTATTTGTTTCTTTTTCATCACATAAATCATATTTCGTCAAAATCAATAGACGTGGTTTATTTTTGATCAATTGATCTAGATCAGGAATCTTAGAAGAATATGGCATACGAGCGTCTAACACTTCAAATACAATATCAATTACATCTAATTTTTCACGAATCAGACGTTTTGCTTTTGCCATGTGACCCGGGTACCAGTTAATACTTCCTTTTTGAAACCCCTTTTCTTCATTTGCCATAGAATCACTTCCTTACTTCAAATCTATTTCATTATATCATACTTTTTAATCAAAAGAAAAAGTAGACATTAATCTACTTTATAAATTGTAATTTGTCTATTATCTAATCTACATCTACACCTTTATTTAATAACTTATTACCAATAAAATAAATTGCTAAATTATATACAGCATATACTAATATGCCAATTAACATCATACTTTTAAGTGCATTTGAACTTACTTCAATATTATTGAATACAGACATTATATTTGAATTTAGCAATCCTGCGATAAATAATGCTATTAATGACATTGATGATAAAATCATATATATTGCAAAACCTATTACTATTGACTTAACTATTTTTAAATTGTTTGATCTATGACCTATTATAATTCCTAGTATTCCACTCATAACCATAAATAAAAATTCAAAAAATATTGTGACAATCATAACTGATATTAAGCTAAATACTGAGCTATCAAAATATATCGCTGATTGTTCCAAAGATGCTTTTAAGAAACTCCATGTGTCTTTATTTAAAGTAGCAATAGCAAGGCAAACAATTATAACAACAAACGAAGTTAATAATGTTATGATTGCAGTTAAAATCTTTGATAGATAGATTTTATTTCTGCTTACAGGCAATGTATGTGTTAAATATGATTCATCCTTATAAATATTTTTCACAAATCTTACCCAATTTCTCATAAAACAATTTATTAATATATTCACTATCATTGCAATAACGATACCACAACATATCTTGTCAATTATTAGCACTATTAAACTCTGCTCAAAACTCTCAACAATTCTTACTGTTAACGAAAAGAAAAGTGCTAATATATAAAATACTACTAAAGGTTTATAACACCATTCTAAATCATATTTTAATAATTTTTTTAACATTTAAAACACCTCCTAAATATTTCATCTATTGAAGCATTTTCTTTTTTTCTTAATTCATCTGCTGGAGATGATAATACAATTTCTCCTTTATCAATAAAAATAACATCATCTAATATTCTTTCAATATCACTTATTATATGAGTAGATATAATCACACTTGCTCCTTCACTAAAATTTGAAAGAATTGTATCTAATATATAATCTCTAGTTGCAGGATCAACTCCTCCTAGTGGTTCATCAAGAATATATAATTCAGCTTCTCTACTCATAACTAATATTAGTTGTAATTTTTCTTGCATACCTTTTGACATTTTACTAACTTTTGAATTTATATCTAAGTCCAAATCTTTTAATAATCTAATTGCTTTTTCTTTATTAAAATTATCATAAAATTCATCAAAAAAAGTTATTATTTGTGAAACTTTCATACTCTTATCTAAATATGTTCTCTCTGGCAAATATGAAATAGCTTTCTTTGAATCAATATTTGGCTTTTTACCATTGATTAACACTTCCCCACTTGTAGGAGTTAATAAATCATTTATCAACTTTAAAAGTGTAGTTTTTCCCATTCCATTTTTACCAAGCAAGCCTATAATCCTACCTTTCGGAATGATTAAATTAACATCTTTTAGAATTTTTTTATTATCAAATTCTTTACATAGTTTATTACACTTAACTAGTTCCATTTTGACCTCCTAATTCTTGCAAGTATTTTATTGCTAATTCATAACTTATTCCTATATTTTTCATACTATTAAGATAATTATTAACTTTTTCCTGTGCTAATTGTTTTTTGATTTTTTCAATTAGTATTTCATCTTCTGTTACATATTTACCATTTGTTCTTTCTGTGTAAATCAATTTTTCATCTTCAAGCTCAACTAATGCTTTTTGCATTGTATTTGGATTCACCTTCATCATAAGTGCTAGCTCTCTTACAGAAGGTAATTTTTGCCCTTTTTGGTATTTGCCAGAAATAATGTCAATTCGTATCATTTCCACTAATTGAATATAAATTGGTCTTTCATTATCAAAAACATACTCCATAATTATCTCCTTTCGTCATTGTATTACTTGCATAACACAATGATACTACTTTAAATTTAACTTGTCAAGAAAAAAGAGCAAATTTTTTTAATTTGCTCAACAAATTACTATTTATCTATCTATTTTCTTCCGAAGTATTATGGGAGTTTACCATGCGGTATCAAGCAATTGATATTTCTTTTTTGGAAACTTTTTTCTTCATTAGACATTACTATCACTCCCTACTTCTCGCTTCGTTTCTAATTTTTTCTATTCCTTATTTTCTAATAATTT
>CALVJD010000002.1 GCA_944332005.1 uncultured Bacilli bacterium | reverse complement strand
TAATTTGATAAGAATGATTTAATCCTTCCATATTGATGTCGAAACTATAAGCATCTTTCATAATAAATTCACGAACGCGAATCAATCCGAAACGCGGTCTTGTTTCATCACGATATTTTGTGGCCATTTGATAAATATTAAATGGCATATCTTTATAAGAGCGAATTTTTTCTTTTGCAGCCACAACAAACATTTCTTCATGTGTTGGACCTAACACATAATTTCGATTGTAACGATCTTTTAAAGAAAACATATTTGATCCAAAATTATCTCGTCTACCACTCGCAATATAAATTTCTTCTGGAAGCATGGATGGCATAAGTAATTCTTGTGCTCCGGTACGATTCATTTCTTCACGAACAATGGCTTCGATATTTTGTAAAACGCGATATCCTAGAGGCATATACATATAGATCCCATTACTGGTCTTCTTAATCATTCCGCTACGAACTAATAACTTTCCACTTCTGCTTTCTTCATCCTTTGCATCTTCTCGTAATGTATAAAAAAAACTATTTTTTAATTTCATATTTTCACGTCCTCGTATAATATATTTTGTAAGTTGTTTTAACTTACAATTTAATATTCTTTCTAGTTAGTTTTTTAGCTAACAAATTTATTTATTGGCTAGGATACTCTAGTGTTAAAATATTATTGAAATATTTTTGACTGAGATCTATTCTAACACATCCTGTAACCCTTTATGGTGTTTACTCAGAAAGACTGTTTCTCTTCTTATTAGTCATATTTCTTCTAACTCAGATGCTGTTTCTATTTTCTTATTAGTTCGCAGTATCCAAATCCCTAATAGAAAATATGTATTCTAATAACGAGGTTGTCGTAAACTAGTAAGCTAGAGTTATCGTTGCCAATTATATTTCACAAAAATTTAATCAGAAAGGTGGTGATATCTATGACAAATTCTTTGTTTATTGGTGTTGATGTTTCACTCCAATCTAATCAAATTTGTGTTTTAAATTTTGATCAACATAAGTTCTTTAATTTGAAATTTCCTAATACTCCTGATGGTTGCGAAGAAGCTATCAATAAAATCAAAATTATTTATAATCAATTTTATTTTGATAAAATTGTTGTTGTTTGTGAAGCTACTGGAATGTATTCTTTTCATTTAGCTTGTTATTTTTCTTCTCATGAATTCCTTAATAACTTTAATACTGAAGTTTACCAAATTAATGCTCATGACTTTGCTAAATATAAAGATAGCTTTTCTGATATTGAAAAGACTGATCATTCAGACGCTTATATTCTTGCCGATTTTGCCAGAGTCGGTAGAACTAAAGCTTTACATCCTTTTCGTGGTTCACAATATATTGCTCTTCAACGTTTAACGAGACAAAGATATCATATTTCTAAAAATCTTGTGAAAGAAAAACTTTATGTTATGAATAACATTTATTTATCTTTTTCTGGATTAATTATTGCTGACAAGAAAAATAAACCTTTTTCTAATATGTTTGGTGCTACTTCTTGTGCTATTTTTGATAACTTTGACTCACCAGATCAAATTGCTGAAACTCCTGTTGATACTTTGTTAGATTTAATTTCTAAAGTTGGGAAAAATCGAACTAAAAACCCAAATGAGAAGGTTGATTTACTTAATAAAGCAATTCGCTCTTCTTATCGATTAGATCAAACTGCCTATAATGGTATTAATATTGCTGTTGCTTCTTCTTTAAGTACCATTAGATTCTTAGAAAGTGAACTTAAACAAGTCGATAAAGCAATTTTAGATACCGTTAGTGGCTTGAATTCTAACACTTATAATTCTTTACTTTCTATTCGTGGTATTGGTAAAGTTTATGCTGCTGGTATTTTAGCTGAAATTGGTAATATTGATTATTTTAAGCATAATTCTAATTTAGCTAAATATGCAGGTCTTTACTGGAATAGAACTCAATCAGGTAAATTTGAAAAAGAAGATAAAAAATTCTCACAACATGCGAATAGATATCTTCGCTATTACCTAATTGAAGCCACTGCTTCTTGTGTTAGAATGAATTTCCCTTTTATTAAGAATTTTTATGATTCTAAATATAAGGAAGTTACTAAACATCAACATAAACGTGCACTCGTTCTATCTGCTCGTAAACTTGTTCGTCTGATTTTTGGATTACTGCGAAAAAATCAATATTACAAACCTATAGACTCGAATACGCATTCTTTAATAAACTGAGTTCGTTAGCAATGGCGAACTAATGTTTAGTTTTATACTAAGCACTTTTAGCGTGGAATAATTTATTTGGTAAGGGAGAAATTATTTAAAAACTTCCATCATCTTTATCTTGACATATTACCAGATGTCTTTTTATTATTATATCATGTTTGATATACAAAAATAAAGAGCTATAAAAGCTCTTAATTTGTTTGATACAGACAGTACCTTTACATTAATATTTACACTATTTTTTCAAAACCACTTCGTTTAAATAATTTTTCTAAATCATAATTTGAATAAAAAATAATCGTTGGTCTTCCATGAGGACAGTTAAATGGATTTTTACATTTTCTCAAGTCATTAATCAGATGTTCCATTTCTTCTAACGTAATATTCATGTTGGCTTTGATTGCCATTTTACAAGAAAGCATCGTCGCTGCTGCTTCATTAAATTTCCCAATCGAAAAATGATTCCCACAAGCTACCACTACTTCTAAAAGTCTACGAATTGCTTCTTCTTCTTGTCCTTTTGGTAACCAAATAGGATGTTCTTTCACAATCACAGAATTAATACCAAATTCCTCAATATCAAAATGAAGAGTACGTAAAAAGTCAAATTGTTCTTTTAATAAAATAAAATCATTGGATGGAAATTCAATCGTCAGCGGAAATAAAAGAGCAATGCTGCCTTCCGAAGGATGACCAAATTCTCTCATATACATTTCATAATTAATGCGTTCTTTTGCAGCGTGTTGATCAATCATATACATGCCTTCTTGATTTTGACAAATGATGTAAGTTCCATGTACTAATCCGACCGGTTCCATTTCAGGAAGGCGTTTTTCCGGTTCTTTCATTTCCAATTTTATAGCTTCTTCTTCCATTTCTTTAAATAACGTTTCCGCATTTTCATCACTAATCAAATCTTCATTGACAACGATTGAGTTTTCTTCCTTTTGATAAGGATTATCATCAAGTACACGATCTAATTCCAGCTGCATTTCTTGATAGCGTGGTTTTTCTCCATAACGAATAGATGGTTCTTTTACTTCTATATGTGGAATTAACGTTCTTCCTTTTAAGGCTGTTTGAATCATATTATGAATTAAAGAACATAGTTCCTCTAGTTTACTAAATTTAATATCCATTTTAGTGGGGTGAATATTAACATCAATCAAGCTTGGATCAACATCGATATGAAGCACAACAATCGGATAACGATTGTCCGGTTTAAAAGAATGATAACTATCGTTGATCGTACGATTCAAATCAAAATTACGAACAACACGCCCATTTACTAATGTAATCATACCATTACGATTTGAGCGATGAACCTCAGGTAAAGTAATATAACCATCGACAATATAGTCATTATCTTTTCCTTGAATCTTGATCATCTTTTTCACAACATCTAATCCATAAATATCACGAATCGTCTTTAACAAATTACCAGATCCATCTGTATTAAGTAATACATTACCATTATTGACTAACACAAACTTAATATTTGGATAAGACAGAGCAATTTTATTGACATAATCTGAAATACTAGCAAGTTCTGTATAAAGACTTTTCATATGTTTAAGTCGCGCTGGAGTATTATAGAAAAGATTGCGGACAATCATAATAGTTCCTTTTCTAGCATCTCCGGTCTCCACTTTGATGATCTTGCCACCATCAATTTCCACCAAAGTACCGAGTTCTCCAGTTGATGTTTTGAGAGTTACTTTGCTAACGCTTGCAATCGATGGTAATGCTTCTCCACGAAATCCTAATGTGTTAATATGAAATAAATCATCTTCATCGATAATTTTACTGGTGGCATGACGTTGAAAAGCTAAAGTTGCATCTTCCCTACTCATTCCAACTCCATTATCAGTTACTTTAATTTCCTTAGTGCCAGATTCCGTTAATTCAATTTTAATTTCGGTTGCTTGCGCATCGATACTATTTTCCACTAATTCTTTGACAACAGAAGCACAGCGTTCGACTACTTCTCCAGCTGCAATTTTATTAGCAAGAATTTCATCCATAATTTTGATATGAGACATACTATCACCTGTTATCATTATAGCATATTTTTAAGTTTGAAAACAAAAATAGAACATCATCGATGCCCTATTATTTGATAATTAATTCTAAAACATGTTTCTTTGGAATAGAACTTTCTTGTTGAGTTGGTAAAACACCTTTTTGTGACACCATATCATTTTCTAGATGATTTTCACCTGCTAAAGTTAATAACATTTGTAAAATTGTTTCTTTATTATTACATTCAAAAAGGCGTTTGAGTAACATTTTGGAAATGATACTATTTTGTAACATTTTAGAATTAGTTTGATCTAATATTAAACGATCAAATAAAACGTTCCAACTTTTTTTCATTAATAAAGATTGTTCTGGTTGCTTTTGTAACGCTTCTTTTAAATTTATAGCAAGATAAGCACTATTTGATTTTCCAACGAATTTTGAATCAACATCATCATGCCCATTTAATGTAACATCAGCGATATCGATTCCTAACTTAGCAAAATCATGTTGCATTCTTTTTTCTACTTCATCATTATGAAATGGTTCTAAACCACTTACTAGCTGTTTCATTTTTTCAATTTCATGATTCATTTTTTATCTCTCCTTTTTAAGCAAGCTTTACTATTTTATCACATCCATATTATTTGTCAATTGATTTTTTTGTCAATGTAAGTAAAATTGTTCGTACCGATTCATTTTTCATATTCATCTTTTTTTGAATTTGCTGTTTTAAATCTTTTTTACGGTGTTCTAAGTAACGGAAAGCTTGATCATAACAAAACTTTTCTTTTTCAAACAAAAAAATACTTACATAAGAATATAAAAGCAAATGTTCAATACGTTCTTCTCTCGTTTTACTGAGATGAACGAAACGAGAAAACATTTGTAGATACTCTTGATTCGAAATAGAATTTTTATCTCTTTCATTCAGCATGCTATCTAATAAAGTATATTCATAAAGTAAAGAATTGATACTTGTTAATTCTTTTTCTAATGAATCTATTTGTCTTTTTAGGCGTTTTTCCATCCTAAAATACCTTCTTTCTTCTTATTATCATACGAAATGAAAAACGCAAAATTTGTCGAAAAAAGAGATAGATAAATCTATCTCTAGCAATCATCATTTATTATCACTCATAATTTTGCAAGAATTCGGATAATTTAATAGCTACTGGTCGAGGAAGAATCTTCGATAATTCACTGGCTGGAACTTCTTTCATCTTCGTAATAGTATGATACTTTTTCAACAATTCTTTTTTACGTTTTTCACCAATTCCTTCGACATGGTCTAATACACTCTCTAAAGATCCTTTACTACGGATTTGTTTATGATAATTGATTGTAAAATTATGTACTTCATCTTGAATTCGTTCCAAATAATAAAACAAATTGCTTTTTTTATCGATCGGTATATATTCAATTGGATCATTGGCCATCAACGCATCGGTAGCGTGATGATCATCTTTTTTTAATCCTACTACCGGAATATTCATATTAAGACTCGATAAAACTTCTCTAGCAACGTTAATCTGACCAATTCCACCATCGACAATAATTAGATCTGGTCTAACCAAATCATCGCGAAGAACTCGAAAATAACGACGATAAATGACTTCCTTCATCGTTCCGTAATCATCATTTTTATCAAGTGTTATTTTGAATTTACGATAATCATTTTTACTAGGCTTACCATCCACAAACACGACCATACCAGACACATTAAAACTACCAAATAAATTAGAATTATCAAACACTTCGATACGATCTAATTTGGGAAGATGTAAAATTTCTTTTAATTCTTCATTCGCCTTAATCGTTCTCTCTTCATCTTTTTCGATCAGTTCGAATTTCTCATCTAATGCGATTTCAGCATTTTTATTTGCCATATCGACAATTTTTCGTTTAACTCCACGTTCCGGCTTTAACACTTTCACTCCTAAAAAAGAAGATAAAAGTTCTGCATCTGCCATATCCGGAACTAAAACTTCTTTGGGAAGCAAAACATCTTTTTCGTAAAATTTACCAATGTAGCGAGTCAGTTCTTCTTCTATTTCATCGATAATTGGAAAAATTTTAGAATGACGTTCAATAATTTTACCACCACGAATAAAGAAGCATTGAATCGATAAATATCCTTTACCAAAAAAGTATCCAAACACATCGCGATCGACATTATCATTCATTTCAACCTTTTGTTTTTGAAGAGTAATCGTAATATAATCACGAAGATCTTTTAATTCTTTCGCTTTTTCATAATTCATACGAGCACTTTCCGCAAGCATCTCTTCTTCTATTTTTTTAGTAATCAAAGTATGATCCCCTTTTAAAAATTGAATAATATCATGTTCCATCTCTTTTACCAAATTCATATCAACTTGGTTTGTACAATATCCCAAACACTGGCCAATATGATAGTATAGACAAGGCTTTTTCTGATAAGTCTTACATTTTCTTAAAGGATACATACGATTTAATAAATTGACGGTTTCTCTAGCTGCACTCACATTCGGATATGGTCCATAAAGTCTCGTTCCTTTGGTTTTCTTACGATTGATATTACGTACTACTACTAAGCGAGGAACTTTTTCATTCGTAAGTTCAATATAGGGATAACTTTTATCATCACGAAGCAAAATATTGTATTTTGGGTCATATTTTTTGATTAGATTCAATTCCAAGATAAAGGCTTCCGTTTCACTTCCTACAACGACATATTCAAAATCGACAATTTCACTAACCAAACGAGCTGTCTTGCCAGTATGTTTTCCACGAAAATAAGAACTGACACGATTCTTCAGTTTTTTTGCCTTACCAACATAGATAATGGTACCATCGATATTTTTCATCAAATAACATCCTGGTTTGTTTGGAAGTAAACTAAGTTTCTTTTTGATTGCCTCTAAATACATATCCCTCACCTAGTACTTATTATATCATAAGAACAGAAAAAGTACTCAAAAAGTACTTTTCGGATACGGAAGATCAGTTACACCAGTCAATTATATAATATCAATGCATAGATCATCGTTATGAGGGGAAAATTGATGTGTTTCTACCAACAACCTAGTATAATCTATGAAGCAAAAAGAATTTGAAATAATGAACTCTACTATATTTGTCAAAAGAAATAAATTTCGTTATAATAAAATAGGTGATGACATGAAATCCATTGCAAAAGAAAGACATTCGATCTATGAAATTCAAAAATCAAAGTTTATAACAACTTTATTTCGAATCGATTCATTAGAAGATGTAAAACAATATTTGAAAGAAGTGAAAGAAGAATATCCAGATGCGACGCATCACTGTTATGCTTATATTTTAGATGGAAAAGAAAGGTGTAGCGATGATGGGGAGCCAAGTGGAACGGCTGGAATACCTATTTTAAACGTGTTAAAGCAACAAAACTTAGATCATATTCTATGTGTTGTAACACGATATTTTGGTGGAATTAAATTAGGCGCAAGTGGTCTTGTCCGTGCATACAGCAAAAGTGTTTCCGAAGCGTTAGAGAATTGTTTGATCGTGGCACTAGATCCTGGATATGAAATGACGATCACATTCCCCTATTCTGTGATCAAGAATGTGGATTTTTTACTCAAAAATTATGAAATTCAATCTAAAGACTTTCAGAAAGATGTCACTTATCAATTTTCAATTTCCAAAAAAGAGTATCCTATTCTCTTAGAAAAATTAGGGCACTACATAAAAGCAAACACCATTTTAAACGATATTTGGGTACAAAAAAAGTAACAGAATTTCTGTTACTTTTTTTATTGTTGTTTCATTTGTTTAGCAACTTCTTCAGCAAAGTTTTCTTCTCTTTTTTCCATACCTTCGCCTACTTCGTAACGAATCATAGTAGCGATTTTACCACCATTATTCTTAACGTAAGTAGCTACGTTGATATCGCCATCTTTGATGAATGGTTGTTCTTCTAAACAAATTTCTTTATAGAATTTTTGAATTCTTCCAGCAACCATTTTTTCAGCTATTTCAGCAGGTTTTCCTTCATTGATTGCTTGTTCTTTTAATACGGTTCTTTCTTTTTCTACTTCATCGATAGGAACATCTTCCTTACTTACATAAAGTGGACGCATTGCGGCTGCATGCATTGCAACATCTTTTGCAACATCTTCATTAGCACCATCGATAACGGTAAGCACAGCAATTTTTCCTCCCATGTGAATATAAGATCCAAATTGTTGATTATCTTCTTTCGTTAGTTTTGTAAAACGGCGGAAAGAAAGTTTTTCTCCAATTTTAGCTGTTTTCGCAACGATTAAATCGTTAACTGTTCCATCGCCCGTAGAAAGTTCCAAAGCTTCTTCTAATGTTTTAGCATCACTTTTCAAAATAGCCTTTAAGATTTCGTCTACCATACTAATAAATTCTGCATTTTTGGCTACGAAATCCGTTTCAGAGTTTACTTCTACGATAGCTGCTTGATTTCCGTCTATTAAAATAGCAGCTACTCCTTCAGCAGCAATACGATCTGCCTTTTTCGCAGCTTTACTGATTCCTTTTTCTCTTAACCAGTCTACTGCAGCATCGATATCTCCATTAGTTGCTTCTAACGCTTTTTTACAATCGAGCATTCCTGCTCCTGTTTTTTCTCTTAATTCTTTTACTAAACTCGCACTAATCATAATATCCTCCACTCTGATTTTATTTTAAAGCTTCTAATAATTCTGCTTTTTTCATGGTTGAATAACCTTTAATATCTTTTGCTTTTGCCATTTCACGAAGTTCTGCAACTGTTTTACTAGCTAAATCAACCGATTCAACTTGGGCTTCTTCTTTTACAGTTTTTTCTTCTTTTACTGGCTTAGCTTCTTCTTTTGGTGTGTCTATTTTTTCTTTTTCATTTTCATTTTTTACAGATGGTTTATGTTCGTTATTATGAGCACCACGATTACGATTACCTTCAAATCTTCTTGGTTCTTTCTTTTTAACGGTTTCTAATGCTTTTTCCATGATTTCTTTTGCATTATCACCTTTATTCTTATCTTCTTCTGTTACATAATCGATTACTTTCCCACCATTTGCTTCTACGATTGCATTCGCCATAACACTTGTAATTAGTTTTACAGCGCGAATCGCATCATCGTTTCCCGGAATTACGTAGTCAACCATATCTGGATCACAGTTTGTATCGACGATACCAAATACAGGGATATGTAATCTTCTAGCTTCACGAATCGCATTTACTTCTTTAGAAGGATCGACAATATATAAAGCATCTGGCAATTTATTCATATCACGAATACCAGCTAATACTTTATTTAACTTGTCATATTCTTTCTTAAGTCCAATTACTTCTTTTTTAGGTAATACTTCGAAAGTTCCATCTTGTTCCATCTTTTCGATTTCTTCTAAACGTTTTACTCTTTTACGAATTGTTTTGAAATTCGTTAAAGTTCCACCTAACCATCTTTCTGTAACATAGTAAGATTCACTACGAAGTGCTTCTTCTTTAATTGCTTCTTGAGCTTGTTTTCTCGTTCCAACGAATAAAACCTTTCCACCATTTGCAGCAATTTCCTTTAAAGCTTGATAAGCTTCATCGATCATTTTTGCTGTCTTTTGTAAGTCGATAATATAAATATCATCTCTTGAAGTAAAGATGTATTCCTTCATTTTTGGATTCCATCTTTTGGTTTGATGTCCAAAATGAACACCAGCTTCTAATAAATAACTCATTGACACAACTGCCATACTATTCCTCCTTTTGTTTTTTTCCTCCAACGTTTCTAATTATTGCCACCTAACTAGGCACTAGGCAATAAAATCCCCGTTGTGTGTATTTGAAAAAGCCATAAATAATATACCATATATTGTATGTGAAAACAAGAACTTTTATCGTTTCTTTTGACTTTTTTTCACGAAAAAAACGACTTTTTAAAATCGTTTTTCTCTTTCTTTTTCATTTGCTCCAAAATCCAAATGGTAATAATTTGCGATCACTTCGATCGCAAGGTCGACTTTATGTTTAACTTCTTCATCGTAGTTTTGAGCTTGATTCTTGAAATTTTTCATATCTTGAATAAGCTCTTCTTCTGTTTTAGGAACTTGTGTAGAAATTTTATGAAAATTGGAATCGTACCCCATTGTCTCTTTCACAACTTGATAATGAATTTGAAAAACTTGACTCAAATATTGAATAGCGGGCGATAAATATAATCCAATGCTAGAATGAAATTGCTTTTTTAACACTTCGATTTGTCTTTCTCTTTCTTTGGAATCCGCTACATTTGCCTCAATAAAAGACAAACTTTGTTGATACTTATTTTTCTCCATTAAAAAATGATCTAATTGATACATTTTATCTACCTTACTTTCCAAGAATATTCTAGCATTATCATTGCAAAAAAGCAAATAAAAAAGAACGTCGTTCTTTTTTAGCTTAAACGTTCACGAATCATTTTGCTAACAGATCCCATATCAGCTTTTCCTTTGATAAATGGCGTAATGGCAGCCATCACTTTTCCCATATCTTTGACACTAGTTGGATTTACTTCTTTCATGACACGATCAATAATAGCCATTAGTTCTTCTTCAGAAAGTTGCTCTGGCATATACTCATTCAATATTTCAATCTCGCGATTCGTCTGATCCACTAGATCATCTCTGCCACCTTTTTCGAATTCAGCAATCGATTCTTTTCTGGTTTTTATTTGTTTAGAGATAATCATGATCACTTCATCATCGTTAAGTTCTCTTTTCTTATTGATTTCCTCTAGTTGCATAGCACCCTTTAACATACGCAGTACGGTCAGGCGAAATTTGTTTTGACTTTTCATTGCATTTTTAATATCCGTTAAAATTCTTTCTCTCATATTCTATCCTTTCTATAACAAGAAAGAGGCATAAAAGCCCCTCCATTAATTATAATTACGTTCTCTTCTATTTTTTCTACGACTATTTTTAATTGCTTCTTGTTTTGCCTTTCTTCTTTTAACTCCAGGTTTCATATAACCTTCTTGTCGCTCGCGAACTTCTTTTAGGAGGCCACTTTTCACATTTTTTTGTTTGAAAGTACGAAGTGCGCTTTCCACATTTCCATTTCGAACAATAACTTTTGTCATACATAATCCCTCCCTTCTCAGCTAGAGATATTATAACACTTCTCTTTTGATAGTTCAATAATAAATACAAGAAAAAGCAAAATATCACATTAATTTCATTCCTTTCACTAAATTCCATTATTTACATCATTAAAAAAGGCTTATTTTAAAACAAAATAAGCCTTTCGATCATCAGAATTTGTATTTTAACAAATACCAATTTCAGTGATACGACGAATATAATCTCCGATGATTTGTCCACTATCAAATAGTATTTCTATCAGAACCGTGACAATTGGAAGCAAGAAAGGAAGTAACAAAATGGTACCTCCTATCTGAATCATTAATTTATGGTTTTGATAAAAGTGTTTTAAAGTGGACATATATTATTTCCTTGTAATCTTCTGATAGCACTACCTAGTGCACGACCTAAATCTAATAAAGCATTGATTCCTCGTACCAAAGAATTGATCAAGGTTCCGGAAATGCTAATTCCCCCTTCGATCTGCAACATTTCTTGTTTTGATAATTCTTGCATATCATCCCTCCTATTCATTACATTTTAATGGTCTTAAATAACCATCTATAACACCGATTAAAAAAATTACCGCGCCAACAATAAGGCAGCCGATTCCAAAACTAATGCCTCCACCGTTTATTTTTAATAATTCTTGTTTTGATAACTCATTCATTATGAAACCCCTTTTCTATTTGTTTTTTTAACCATTGAAATCCCTTCATTCGTTCCTTTTGAAAAGTTAAAAACAAAATGTTATTTTCTATTTTTTCTTCTTCCAAAAGCGGGAATGTCAAGAAAATTTCACGATATAAATTACCGTCATTACCAACAGTATAAGATTCGCTGATGTGTTCAATTTGAAATTGTTCTATCCTTCCCTTAATTAAGACTCTGTGATGAGATAAATATGGAATATCATCTTCTTGAATCAATATTCTAACATCAAAACGATCTTCTTCTCGTGCGACAAGTCCAGTACATTCGATAAAAGTAGTATAAGAACGAAATAGTAATATGATACCAACGATCACTAGAAAAACTAGTAATACCAGCCAAAACTTGTATAGTTTAGGGCGTTGATTAAGCAATTGAAAACCTAGTATTTTCTTATTCCACGACATTTCTTCTCACATCTTTTCTAATTTTTCCTTTATTAATTTCGATCATACGATCGAACAAATCTTGATTATCAGTACGATGAGATACCACAATCAAGGTCATTGCTGGATATTCCTCAATCATCCTTTTTAAGATACGTCGTTCCATCGAAAGATCCATCTGTCCCATTCCTTCATCGATCATTAAAAAAGATTGATTACGAAGAAGTGCACGAGCAAGAAAAATACGTTCTCTTTCACCACCGGATAAATTAAAACCGTCTTCTTCGATCAACATAAAATATCCTAATGGTTCATTTTGAATAATTTGATCAATTTCGCATAACTGAACTATTTTCGAAAATGTATCTTGTGAGACTTGTCGATCAAGTGTTAAATTATCATAAAGAGTTCCTGTAAATAACATTTCTTGTTGTGAAATATAAGCAATATTCTGTTTTAACTCTTTACGATCATAATCATTAATATCGTATCCACCAATTTGAAGTTGATCTCGTTTGAGCGGATAATCATGTAAAATCAATTTTAATAGTGTACTCTTTCCACCACCACTATTTCCGACAATCATTGTTTTTTCACCTTGTTTGAATGTTAAATTAATGTTTTTTAAAATCAACTTTTGATCATTATAAGTATAATTCAGATGATGAAATACGATCGGAAGTGAGAATGGGACTAGTAATGTCTTTTCCTCTTCTCTTTCCACAAACAGTTCTAAGACTCGTTTCAAAGCAAATTTCACTTCTTTAAAATTGGTATCCGCATCCATAAATGCTTTTACAGGTTCCATAAAATAGGAAAATAACATTTGATATGTTAGTAACATACCTAAACTGATGCGTTGATCTAAAACCGCGTAAATCCCCATCAAAATTAACCACAAAAATCCAATTTGACCTAGCAATTCTTTTAAAAATAGTTGAATGTTATAAAGTGTTTCCCCTTTGATTTGATTGTGCGTCCAGCGATAATACTTTGTCTCTAACTCTTCTTGTCTATTATTTTCTAAAGATAAAGCTTGAATCGTTTCGTATCCGGCAATGGATTCCACCATATGCGAATGGACCTCACCGCGCAAGGCTTGTCCTTTTTGAATATATTTAGAAAACCAAGGGCGAAAAAACCACCATATTACTCCATATCCAAAAGCCATTAATAAGGCAATACAAGTTAACTTAAAATCAATAAAAAATAGACAAATGAGACAAATTATCGATAACAAACAATCGACAAAAACAGTCACAAACAATCGACTAATAAAATTTTGGACAACTCCTAGATCATTCATTCGTGATACAACTTCTCCTGTTGTTCGGCTACGATAATAATAATAAGGAAGATGTAAAAGTTTTTCAAACGTTCCATTTGTAAGTAAGTAATCGATTCGATGAGCAACGCGAATCATCAAATCATTTCGAAAATAATTGGTCATTTCTTTTAAAAAAGCAAAGGTAAGGAAAATAAGAAACAGATGAAAGAAATAGTCTTTATTCGAATAGTACTGAATACCATCGATCATCGACTGAAAATAAAAAGAGAGTATAATGGCAAATAAGGTTACAAATATCGACAGAAAAAAGACTTGTAGTAATTCCCATTTAAAGTGACTAACGAGTGAACGTAATAATTCGAAAAAAGAAGTCGAATTATGATAACGAGGTAATTGTTTATAAGGGTATAGCTCAATCACAATTTGATCCCAAATTTCAAGAAATTCTTGATAACTAATGCGCTTTATTTTTCTTTCGCTAGGATCTGCGACTAAAAGTCGTTTTTTTGAGGGTTCAATTCGATAAATGACAATATAATGTTGGTATTTCTTTTCTAATGTGACATGAGCAATCATAGGATAATGAAGATTACGCTCCAAGTCTTCTAACGAACATTTGAGACCTCTTGCATGAAACCCAATTTCTTTCGCACATTCTACTAAATGATAGGCTGTTACACCTCTACGATCCGTTTTCGATAATTCCCGTAACTTTTCCAGTGGTACATTACCTTTATAAAATAGAATAATCATCGCAAGTGATGCAACACCGCAATCTTTTTCTCCTTCTTGTGGTACAAATGGATATTTTCTTAACATCTTTTCACCTTCCTATTAAAAATATACGAGGAATAATGTTAGAAATCCTGTTTACAAACAAAAAAATTGCTATTAGCAATTTCGATAAATCCGTATTTTCTTAGAACCATACTTACGTTCTTTCCATAGTATTAATTGATGATTAGTAGGTTCTTCTTTTTCATATTCGCAGATAACAATTCCTTTATCGGTCAACAAATGATGATCGACAATATACGATAAGATTGAACTAATGACATTCATGTGATAAGGAGGATCTAAAAAAATAATGTCAAATTGGATTTGTTCTCTTTCGAAGTAACGAAGTGCATCCATATAATCCATCGTAAAAATATAGTCATCATCCTTTAATATTAGTGCCTGCATATTTTCCTGTATCGTTTTTGTAGCAAGCTTATTATGATCGACAAAATAACATTCTTTTGCACCATTCGATAATGCTTCTATTCCTAAATTCCCACTTCCAGCAAATAAGTCGAGACAAATACTTTCTTTCACTTGCTCTTGAATCATTGCAAACAAGGATTCTTTAACACGATCCATCGTTGGTCTCGTACCTTCGATATCGAATCCTTTTAATACTCTTCCTCTATATTTCCCACTAATAATTCGCATATTGTCACTTCTTTCGTATAAATCTAAAAAGGATTGTCCATAATAGTAATGTCGTGAAAGATCACGACCGATACTCCCCTTCATAGAAACTCATATTTATGAGTTTTCTTTTTTTATTATACTCTATTTCAAAGTCGAC
Source organism: uncultured Bacilli bacterium (assembly GCA_944332005.1). Lineage (GTDB taxonomy): Bacteria > Bacillota_I > Bacilli_A > RF39 > UBA660 > CALVRE01. Next base: position 62,193 of record CALVJD010000002.1, on the reverse strand, counting down.
ATCAATGCACTTACCATCTCTAAAGTATCCAAAGCTTTACTAATTTTATCGCTTGTTCTCAGTCGATAAGCATCTTTTACTTCTTCTTCAAAAGCACGAAAAGTCGAAGGATCACGATTGAGTGTTTTATACCAATAAGAATGTTCTCGTAAATAACGTTGGTAATTGGGATTATTTTTAATTTTAAATTGTAAATCTAATACCATTAATCCTCAAAATGTTTATAGATTGGTCTTGGTTTATATTGGGTTTTCTTAGTATCAGTCGTATTCTCTTTTCGTCCAAAATCTTGAATCACTCCAAGTACTCTTTGTATATTCCCAATTCCATTCTGTAAACTATCTAAATCAAGATTTTTAAACACGTTTACTAGTTCGGCAAGGCCAAATCCTGTTGCCGCACCAACCGCTGCTTTTTCAGTATTCAATGCACGATCCTCGTTCTTCGGTTTTAAATAATCGTTCCAAGCCTCTCCTTCTTCCCCATATAGATCATATATCTCATAAAGTTTTTGCCAAGTTGTCTCGCCATTTTGAACTGGCTTTAAAAGTCTTGGATGTTTTTTTACAAATTCCTTAAATTCCTCTTTTTTCGCCATGATAACCACCTAATTCATTATATGAAAATCGTCCCAAATGTTTCCAAACAAAAAGACATAACCTTGTTATGTCTTATTCTATCTATGATTCATGATCTTCGATCTCGTCTAAAAAATCATCGATCGTCATAATTCTTTCATCCACTTCTTTCAAAGACACATTTTCTTTGGGAACTTCAATCACAGCATTATCTTCCGTTTGCTCTTTTGTTTGAGGTTCTACGATTGGATAACTATCCAAAATTGCCTGTTTCGAAATAACACTTCCAGTCGAATAACGATCCGTAATTGGACATTCTGTGATTTTAAAAGTACGTTGTTCTTCTTTTGTTTTAATTCCCAATAAGGTTTTATGGGATACGAGAAACACTTTCAAAATGTGATATGGATTCGTTTTAACTTCTCGTACAAGTAGTAATCCACGGCGAGCGCGACTGGTCTTATCAAATTCGCTAATCTTAATTCGTTTTGCTGTATTCTTTTCCGTAATAACCGTTACATATTCTGCGCTTCCATCAAATAGTGTCGCACTTACAACATAATCATTTTTAAGTCCAATTGCTTTTACTCCCGAAGATTTAACGCCCGACATTGGCACTTCTTCAATACCGAACCAAAGTCCATATCCTTGGTGCGTTGCAATGAAAATATCTTTTTTAGGACTCATAACAGCTGTGAGCATACGATCGTCTCCCTTTAATTTCATGCATACGATCGGTTTACTATAACGTGTTACTTCAAATTCGGATAATAGTGTTCTTTTGACCATACCATTACGACTAAATAAGGTAATATAATGCTTATCATCAAAAGCATAAACAGGGATACTACTGATGATATTTTCATCGGCCTTGGTTTTAATAATGTTACTGATGTGTTTACCAAGTTCTTTCCATTTCAAATCAGGGATTTCGTGAACTGGCACATATAGATAATTTCCCATATCTGTAAACAGCAATAATGTATCTAATGTATTCATCTCATAGATACCAATTGGATAATCTCCATCTTTTACCATTGGAGCCTCCCCATTACTTGCACCGTAACTACGTAATGAGACACGTTTTACGTATCCTTCTTTTGTTACGACAACCATACAGTCTTCTTTCGTGATCATCTCAGTCTTCTCAATTTTAATTTCCGTAATTTCATCATGAATAACACTCTTTCTTGGTGTCGCATATTCTTTTTTGATATCGCGAAGTTCTTTTTTCATGACATCACGAAGTTTGTTTTCATCAGCTAAGATTGCTTGTAACCCATGGATGATAAGCTTTAATTTACTAGCTTCATCAGTAAAAGCGACAATATCAAGGTTTGTCAATCGATAAAGTTGTAGGTCGAGAATAGCTTTCGCTTGAATTTCCGTAAAGCCAAACTTCGCAACAATATTTCTCCCCGCATCCGCTTTATCTTTACTAGCACGAATGACTTTAATTAATTCGTCTAAAATACTGATTGCTTTTAAATATCCATCGACAATGTGAAGACGACGATTGGCGACATCTAAATCAAAACGTGTTCTTTTTTCGATGACTTCTTTTTGAAAACTAATATATGCATCTAAAACGGGTAATACCCCTAATGTCATCGGTCTACGATTATTGATTACAACCATATTATAATTATAAGAAACTTGTAAATCCGTATTTTTATAAAGATAATTTAAAATAAGATCTTTGTTGGCATCTTTTTTCATATCGATCGCAATTCTTAGACCAATGCGATCAGAAGATTCATTGCGAACATCTAAAATACCATCGACTTTTTTATCGATTCGAATATCGTTAATGGCACGCGCTAATCCCTCACGATTCACCTCAAATGGAATTTCTGTAATCACTAATTGATTGCGTCCTTTTTCTTCAACAAACTCTACTTTCGAACGAATCACAATACGACCTCGTCCCGTGCAGAATGCATCTTCGATTCCTTTTTTTCCTTCGATAATTCCTCCCGTTGGAAAATCGGGTCCAGGCATAATATCCATAATGGTCTCTAGACGACAATTAGGGTTATCAATTCGTTTAATCGTCGCATCGATTACTTCTCCTAAATTATGGGGAGGAATATTCGTGGCATATCCAGCACTAATACCAGTTGCCCCATTGACAAGCAAATTAGGAAACTTAGCAGGTAAAACCGTTGGTTCAAGTTCCGTATCATCAAAGTTAGGAGCCCAACTGATCGTATCTTTATCGATATCTTTCAATAGTTCATTACTAATTTTGGCTAGTCTTGCTTCCGTATAACGCATTGCTGCCGGACTATCTCCATCCATCGATCCATTATTACCATGCATATCGATATATGGTGTATTTTGTTTCCACCATTGACTCATACGAACCATGGCATCATAAATACTAGAGTCACCATGAGGGTGATAATTACCCATGATAATTCCTACTGACTTTGCACTTTTTCGATAAGGTTTATCATATGTATTTTTGTCGCGGTACATGCCATATAGAATTCTTCTTTGAACTGGTTTTAATCCGTCACGAACATCTGGTATAGCACGATCTTGAATAATCGATTTTGCATACTCTCCAAAACGTTCTCCCATGATTTCCTCTAAGGAATAATCATAAATTCGTTTTATTACTTCTTGCATCTTATCTCACCATTAGAATTATATCAGAAAAACATAAGAAAAGCAAAGAATACCAGCGATGATTCTTTGCTTCTCTATTTTTAACGATCAATATGAATCGCATAATTATCTTCTAATGAGAATTCAACGTTCTCTTCAATCCATTCTTTACGAGGTTCTACTTTATCCCCCATTAAAATACTAACACGTTTTTCAGCTAAAGCCGCATCGGTAATACTGATTTTGATAAGTCCTCTCGTCTCTGGGTTCATCGTCGTTTCCCATAATTGATTCGCATTCATTTCTCCTAGACCTTTATAACGTTGAACAACTGGTTTTCCTGTATTGTTACTTACAATTTCCTTCCACTCCTCATCCGTCCAAGCATAAAAATGTTTTTTTCCATAATCGATTTTATAAAGCGGTGGCCTTGCAATGTAAAGCTTTCCTGCTTCAATCAACGGTTTCATATAACGATAGAAGAATGTAAGTAGAAGAATCTGAATATGAGAACCATCGACATCGGCATCGGTCATGATGATAACTTTATCATAATTACTATCTTCAACCACAAAATCACTTCCGACCCCTGCTCCTATTGTATAAATCATCGTATTGATCTCTTCGTTTTTCAAAATATCTTCCATTTTTGTTTTTTCGGTATTTAAAACTTTACCTCTAAGTGGTAAAATCGCTTGAAATTTACTATCTCTTCCTTGTTTTGCTGATCCTCCGGCCGAATCTCCTTCGACTAAAAAGAGTTCGTTTTTCTTCGGATTTTTTGTCTGAGCCGGTGCGAGTTTTCCTGATAAAAGTCGTTCTTTCTTACTTTTATCCTTACCGTTACGTGCTTCATCGCGTGCCTTCCTAGCTGCTTCACGAGCTGCTTTACTGCGTACCATCTTCGTTAACAAAGTCGTCGCAATCTCTTTGTTCTCCTCTAAAAAAAACTGCAATTTCTCACTGACAACACTATCGACAACGTTACGCGCTTCTGGGGTTCCTAGTTTTCCTTTCGTCTGTCCTTCGAATTGAAGGAGATTTTCTGGTATCTGTAAACTAATCACAGCTGTCAATCCTTCTCGTGTATCGCTTCCTTCCAAATTTTTATCTTTTGCTTTTAGATATCCATTGGCACGAGCATAGTCATTAAAAACACGAGTAATGGCAGTTTTAAAGCCGACCTCATGACTTCCACCATCATTTGTTTTGACATTGTTGACAAAGGAAATAATATTTTCATTATAGGTATCTGTATATTGAAAAGCGATGTCGACTTCAATGGTATCTTTATTTCCTTCAAAAGCAATCACTTTGTGAAGAGGCTTTTTATCCTCATTCATATATTCGACAAACGAATAAAGTCCATTATCATAATGAAAAGTTTCCGCTTTCTCATCTGCCTCATCGATCACTTCCACTGTGAGTTGTTTTAAAAGAAAAGCACATTCTTGCATTCTTTCACAAATTGTCGTATAAGAAAATGTCGTACTAGAAAAAATGGTAGAATCCGGTTTAAAAATAACACGAGTTCCCGTTTTGTTGGTTTTACCTAGTTTTTTGAGTGGAACCGTCGTATGTCCACCATTTTCAAAACGAATATAGTGTTCGTAACCATCATGTTTAATATAAACTTCCATCCATTCACTTAAAGCATTGACAACACTGGCTCCAACCCCATGAAGTCCACCAGATACTTTATATCCACCACTTTCGAATTTACCACCAGCATGTAAAATCGTATAGATGACTTCCGGAGTCGAAATACCACTACTATGCATCCCTGTTGGAATACCACGTCCATTGTCTTCGACACTAATGCTGCCATCTTTTTGGATCATTACTTTAATGTGATCTCCATAACCATTGATGATTTCATCGATTCCGTTATCGACGATCTCCCATACTAAGTGATGAAGTCCTCTTTTGTCAGTCGAACCAATATACATTCCTGGGCGTTTTCGAACTGCTTCTAGTCCTTCTAAAATTTTTATCGAGCTTTCATCATATTTTGCCATATCTTTCACCATTGTCATTTTATCATATTTCTCTTTATTTTTAAAGAAAAAATTGTCTAGTAGACAATTTTAAATGTTACGTTTTACCTTTTTTAAACTTCTTTCCAATTCTGGCTTCGCCAATTCTTTCAAAATTTTGCGTTCTTTTTTCTTACTATAAAATATGGTTTCATTTCCATCACGATAATAATCTACTGGCACCTCATCTTTTTTAGAAACTATTTCTTTTTGACAAATCAGACATTTTAAATGCAGCTCTGATTTATCTTCTTTTACTACTACCCAGCGACATTCGTGAGGCATAGATCGTAATTCTTTTTCTTGATTATGGAATATTTGATTTTGTAATTCATAACGTGTCAATGCAAGCATTAAGGTGTGATACTCTTTTAATTTTGGTTTTTGTTCAAATACTGTCAATTGTTTATTTAATTGCTGAACTTTTTCTAAATAACAACGCGTTCTTTGACGATACAACCAATCAGCATACCATTTTTGTTTTGATCCATCTGCTTCAGAAAGACAAAACAATCGTTGTTTTCCTACCATGATTTCTTGCTCTATTTGTTTAATAAGAGCGATTTGACGTTCAAGTTGACGATAATAATATAAAAAATCTTGATTCTTCTTTTCAAACATCGTAATTTTACTTTGTATATTATGAATAAATTGATAAATAATTTGTCGTTCCTCTGAACGGTTGCATAAAGATAAATGTTTTAATAAACGACCTTTTTCATTTTGATAATTTTGATATTGCTGGAACAAAGAAGTATGAGCTAATACATTCTTCTTATAGTCAAGTTCTTTTTCTTTCGCTTCTACTTTTTTTAATTCATCATCTAATTGGGATTCCATTTCTTCTTTAGAAATAGAATCTGAGGCAGTCAATTCATAAATCTTTCTCTGATATAATCTACTATAATTTACCATCAAAGAAATCATGTCTTGATAATTTTGATAGCACAAAAAAAGATAAAGATGTCGTTCTTTCCATTCTTTTTGATTCTCTTTTAATTGTTCGATCTTTCTCCTGCAAGCTATTTGATCATTTAAAATTTGATATAACTCGGTCTCTAACATCTTATTTTCCTCTCTTTCGCATCTGTATTATAATTTAAAATTCCTTTAGTGTCAAATAAAAGCAGTAGTTTCTACTGCTCATGATCCTTTTCCACTTTTACTAATACTTCTCGTGGTTTAGATCCATTATTTGGCCCAATGATACCACGTTCTTCTAATAAATCAATGCATCTTGCTGCTCGATTATATCCAAGACGAAACCTTCGTTGTAACAAAGAAGCACTTGCTTTTCCTTGTGTTACGACAAATTCGACAATTTCGTTATAAAGAGGTTCTTCATAATCGTCTTTATCATCGACCATCGTCGTTGCTTTAGCTTCTTCTTCATCGAGTAGAAAACTTTCGTCATAACGAGCACGTTGCTGAGAAATGGTATAGTCGACAACAGCTTTGATTTCCTCATCAGAGATAAAAGTTCCTTGAATACGAATCGGTGTATTCTCTCCTTGTGGTAAGAAAAGCATATCACCTTTTCCCAACAATTTTTCTGCTCCAACCATATCAAGAATTGTACGAGAATCGATTCCACTCGATACCGCAAAGGAAATACGAGATGGGATATTCGCCTTTACGACACCTGTAATAACATCGGTAGAAGGACGTTGAGTTGCAACGATCAAATGAATTCCTGCTGCACGCGCCATTTGGGTAATTCGCATGATTGAATCTTCGACCTCTTTTGCTGCTACTAACATAAGGTCAGCAAGTTCATCGATAATAACGACAATATAAGGCAGTTTACGCATCTTATCTGCTTCTGGTAAGTGCTCATTTTGTTTTTCTACATACATGTTGTATCCAGCGATATTTTTTGTTCCCGTCGCTTCGAATTTATCATAACGATTTTCCATTTCACTAACCATTTTCTTCAAAGCAATATTTGCTTTTTTAGGATCAGTGACAACGGGAATCAAGAGGTGTGGAACACCATTATACATCGATAATTCTACTTTTTTCGGATCCACTAAAACCAATTTTACTTCGTCTGGTTTAGCACGCATTAAAATAGATGTGATAATACTATTGATGCATACCGATTTACCACTTCCTGTCGCTCCTGCTACTAACAAGTGAGGGGTCTTATTGATTTCCATCCATTGTGGTTGTCCCATGATATCACGTCCTAACGTTGCAAGTAATTTGCTACTATCTAGGGAACTTGGAACACTTTCTAATATTTCTCTCACACTGACCGTTGAAATTGATTTATTCGGTATCTCGATACCAATCGTACGCTTCCCTGGAATCGGAGCCTGGATTCGCACATCTTTCGCAGCAAGAGCCAGAGCGATTTCACGATTGATACTCAAAATTTTACTTACTTTCGTACCCGCTTTAATTTCCATTTCGTACTGTGTAACTGACGGACCAATATTCGCTTTGACGACTTTCCCTTCGATACCAAAATCTTTGAACACTTCTCCTAAGATAGGAACGGTTTCTTTGATCGCCGCTTCATTTTCTTTATTGTTCGTCTTGCCAGGACGTTTCAATAAGCTAAGAGGCGGATAATGATATCCTCTTGTATCGATTGGCCCAACTGGTACTTCGACAGCTTGATTACTGATCGGAGACGTATTTTTCTTTGCCTCTTCTCCATTATGAATCAATTCATCGACACTGGATACGACAATCTTGCCATCCCTTTCAAAATTATCTTCTGCTTTTTTAATTTCCAATTCATCATTTTCTTGTTTCTTATGAACAAGGGCTTTCTTCGCTTTTTCTTTTGCATTTTGAATCATATCCATAATCGACATCCCTGTAAACATGACAACCCCACATACGAGTAGTGCCCACATGACAATCTCTGTTCCTTTGATATCGAATAATTGGACAAAGCCCCAAGAGAAACAAGCTCCTAAAATTCCTCCTCCTTGAATGACGGCAATATTTTTGGTAGCTGCCATAAAGTTATTGACTGTTTCCGTGATAATATCCATTCCTGCCAAAGAATTCTGCTTTACATAACTAATATGAGAAAAAACCAAAATCCCAATCACAAAAACATAAATTCCAATTAATTTTGATGTAAAAAAGTTTGGTACACTTCTTTTAATCATCATAAACCCACCAACAATTAAAAATGCTACTAATAATACATTGTACCAACTACCAACTAAAAACGCAGAAAAGTCCCCAATACATCTTCCTACGATTCCAAATCGCCCAAAACCAATAATCGCAATCAAAATAAATAATAATCCGGTCAATTCTATTTTATAACCACTATCCGTTTTTTTTGTTTCTTTTCTCTTTTTTTTCTTCGCCATGTAATACCTCCTATGTTATCTATTTAGATTATAACATAACCGTCTTTTTTCTTCAAGAAAAAGAGCCTATTTCTAAGCTCTCAATGATCTAAATAATGTCGTTTTTGATATTTGGATTTTTCAACACTTCTATCATACGATCGATTTCTTCAAACGTATTATAAAAGTAAAAACTGACGCGACAAGTATTTTTAATTCCCATATCTTCTCTTAAAATTTTCGCACAATGATTACCACTTCTTACACAAATATGGTAGTGATTGAGATAAATTCCCAAATCTTGAGCAAAAATATCTTGATAATTAATGGCTAAAATACCACTTTCACTTTTTTCGTTATAAATAATGATTTCTGGTATTTCCTTCAAACGACAAATTGCATATTTACGTAGTTCTAATTCATGTTTATGAATAAAATCCATTCCTATCTCACTCAGATATTGAATTGCCCGTCCAAGCCCAATTACACCAGCAATATGCTGTGTTCCAGCTTCAAAAAGTTCTGGTACCTCTTCATAGACCCGAAAACCATTAGGTGAAAAGGTCGCATTCATACCCCCACCAAACTCTAAAGGTCGCATATTATTTAGTAACTCTCTTCTGCCATACAAAATTCCAATCCCCGTTGGTCCACACATTTTATGCCCTGAAAAAGCGAAAAAATCGGCTCCCATATCACACACATCGACTTTCATATGAGCCGCACTCTGTGCGCCATCAACCACGATCAAAATATCATTTTGATGAGCAAGTTTGCTGATCTCTTTGATCGGACGGATATCGCCAATTACATTCGTAACCTGCGCTAAACTAATGACTTTCGTGCGTGGAGTAATAGCAGCTTTAACATGTTCCAACGTCACATGAAGATTCTCGTCTAATTCGATATAAGAAACTTTGATCTTCTTTAAATCAGCAAGTTCAAACCAAGGTAGTACATTCGATGCATGTTCACTTTTCGTAATTAAAACTTCATCACCCTCTTTTAGATAAACGCCAAAATATCCAAAAATGACGCGATTTAAAGAATCGGTCGTTCCACTCGTAAAAATAATTTCTTCCTTTTGCTCAGCATGAATGAAATTTTTAACGATTTCTCTTGTGTAATCATAGATCGCATCTACTTTTAAACTATTGTCATAGTCACCGCGATGAGCATTGGCAGTATAATTCATATAATAATCCACCACTGCATCGATCATACACTGAGGTTTCAAACTAGTTGCCCCATTATCAAAATAAATCAGTTCGTTTTTTAAAATGGGAAAATCCTCTCGATTCATATATTCACCTCCAAACTCTTTCCAAAATAGAAATCAGCCTCTATTCCAACTGACTATCTAATTCACGTGATACGATTTTATCATTCACTACTTTTAGTTTATTCATATCCCATCATTTCTATTATAATATAAGTCCCAATTAAAACCTTTTTATACTCTTCTTATAATTATCATTTTTCTTTTTTCTCTATTTTGAATCATTAAACTTATATTTTTAAAACCTGATCTCGATACATAGTATTCTTTCAAACACTTTTATTTTACCAGAAAATAACTTCTTCTACAATAAAATTGAATAGAATGTATCGTTTTTTTGTTCTCTTCCATACTAAAAATGGTGATGATATGAAAAATGGAAAACGATTTCTTTTGATACTAGGTATGACATTGCTTTTATTTGGAAGCTTGCAAATATTTGATTGGTTTCAAGAAAGTCATGATTCTAAAAAGCTACAAGACAAACTGAGAACAGATGCCATAATTGATCCAGTGGAACAAACGGAACCATCTCCTTTTTTATCCATCGATTTTTCTACTCTTACTTCCCAAAATGAAGACGTCATTGGATGGATTAAAATTGAAAACACCAATGTCGATTATCCAATCGTTCAAAGCTTTGATAATCAATTTTATCTCAATCATGATTTTCATAAAAAAACAAGTAAGGCCGGGTGGATTTTTGCAGATTATCGTAACCCTTCTTCTCTATCCGATCAAAACATCATTCTCTATGGTCATGGTAGATTAGATAATAGTATGTTTGGAAGTCTTCGCCTTTTGTTAGAGGAAGATTGGTTTATTCAAAATCAATCTCATCAAATTCAATTATCAACTCTAAAAGAGGATCGCCTTTATGAAATCGTTTCTATTTATACAATCAAACCAGAAACCTATTATCTTACTACTTTTTTTGAAAACGACCAGAAATGGCAACAATATCTAAAGGCCATTCAAAGAAGAAGTATTTACTCATTCGGCACCACGCTCTATCCAAACGATCAAATTCTAACCCTTTCCACTTGTCAGGACGACAATCAAAATCGTTTAGTCGTACATGCGAAGCTCATCAAAAAAGAAATTCGTAAATGAATTTCTTAATTTTCATAATTCCATTTTTTAGTAAGTAGTAAGATCGTACTACCGATTAATGTAATTACTCCATAAAGTGGCAATAAATCCCCTGTACTTGGATTTTCAGGTGGGTTTATCAAACTGTCAAGATCCGCTAATGTAATCTCTTTATCTGCTTCCAACGTCATTTGTTTACCATTAATCTCTAGAATGGATCCCGTAGAATCCGTTGGTACCCATAATGTTGGACGATCTTCTGTCTCCGTTGTATTGACAATTTTACCATCAGATGCAAGTACAAGATGGGCGACACTCTCAACAGCTGCACCTTGACCAAGTTCAATACCGCCAAAACCATTACCAGAAACATCTAATGTACCTTCAACAGTAACTTTACCACCATTGATCAAAAGTCCACCATTTCCGCCGGTAAGACGAATATTTTTTAGCGTTACTTCTGTTTTATAAACTTGTAAGACGTAAATTCCGCCCCATACGGTATAATCGGAACTTCCTGCTGAACCAAAGGTTCCAACATACTTCATCGTATAGCCATTACCATTGATTTTAAGCGGACGCAAAATATTGATCTTTTCCGTTGTCTCAATATCGTTTGCCAAAACAATTTCGCTAATATCAGAATTACCAATGGCTTCTTTTAATTCCGTTTGATTGTGAACCGTTATAGAAGCAGCATCGACATCGATAAAAGGAATGATCGCAAACGCTAAGATACATACTTGTAAAAACTTTTTCATATTACCTTCCTTTCCATTTATAGTCTGGATAGGAAGAAACTAACTATGCAAAAGAAAAAGCAAAAGAACTCACCAATTTTTAACATGGAAATTTTTGAATATGCATATTTTTTGTAAATCTGGACAATATAAAAATAGAATATTCGCAGATATTCATGTCAGAATGAAATGATTCTTAAAAAAGAAAGGACCTAAACGTTCTTTCTTTTTTAAATTATTCAAAAATACCTTTTAGCATATTAGAAACAGCTGCATAAATTGCAGATATACGATACCAAGTTGCAAAATTGACAATACCTGTAACCGGTAAATTAAATACCGATTGAAATTTTTTGACCGCCGCAGTAGTATCAGAGCCAAATACACCATTGGCATTTGAAATAAGTGGGATTGCTGGATAACTGCCGCGAATTTTATTCAAAGCATTTTGCAGTAATTGTACCTCTTCTCCACATGCACCTTCACTCAAATTATAACCTGGAAATGATGTTGGAAGGTCAGAAACAACTTCCGCTACCGCTAATTGAATCGTATTACCATAATAATATCTGACAATCTGTAATGAGTTATAACCTTGATCACCTAATGTTTTCGATCCCCATTGACTGAGCCATCCATCTCTTACTACTTTGATACCATCACTATACTGAGCTAAAAAGGGAAACGAACGATCAGGAAATTTTAAGTATTCGTCAAAATATTCATCTACCACTTCTGAAATGGTATCAAAAATCGTACGATTATGCGTATATTTTTGATCATATGCTGTCGAAGAAGTAATCGTAAAAGGATAACCTTTCGAAAAGTACCATTCTGTATAAACACGATTTAATGTGAATGATACAATCGCATGAACATTGGCCTTCAACGTCTCTCTAGGCCACGTAGGATATATTTCTGAAGATGCAACATTCTTAATATAATCTGGGAATGTCACATAATAATTTGGTGCATTTGTATCACTTGGTATTCCATCATGAACAATAATATACCCCGGAACAATCACTCTTGGAAGCACTCTTCCACTTCCAAGAAAGGCATTGGGGTTCTGTACTATTTTAGATGGGTCATTCGCCCAAATAGCAGGTGGTGTCACCACCGTCACATTCTTTCCAGACCCACCCGGAGTGGTACTAAGAAAGACATCTTGAATCGATTCGATTCCAGCATATACTTGAGCTCCGATTACCGTTCCAACTCCTAATCCTTCTTTATAAACGGTAATATCATACGTACTAAATGGTTGAACTGTATTTTGTGGTTCCAATGTATATTCTAAATCAGGAGCCTTTAATTCTACAACACTTGTTCTACCTGATTCATCGGTCATTAAATTGAGATCGGTATCTTCTCCACTAATCGTCACCATTGCTCCTTCTAATGGTAACGCGACATTATCGACAAATACTTGAACTACTAAACGTCCGCTTGCCACATTCTCAAATCCTTTCTCTCATCACCACTAATATATGCGAATACAAAACTAAAATGCATTTTTTCTAGTTAGAATAATATAATAGGTAATGGAGGTTATGTTATGAATACGAATGAGTATAACGTATTAAATCCCATCATAAGCGAAGGAGATACTGGCGATGACGTCATTATTTTACAAAGTAAATTAAAAGATCTAGCCTATTTTTTCGCTAGTATCACCGGAAGTTTTGACGAGTATACCGAACGTGCTGTCATGGATTTTCAAAAGCAAAATGGATTGATTGCTAGTGGTGTCGTAAACGAAGAAACATGGCAAAAATTATATCAATTGACGGATGAACTATCGCCCGCCACATACGATACACGACCTGTTTTAAGACTAGGAAGCACGGGGCCTTATGTAACCGAACTACAATCCACGTTAAAAACCTTATTATATTATACTGGAGAAATCGATGGTAATTTTGGAACTAGTACCGAAAATGCCGTAAAAAGATTTCAAACCAATAATAATTTAACGCCAGATGGTATCGTTGGACGTAACACATGGAGTGCATTATCCAGTCTATATTCCCCACTCGCCATTTGTGAAGGAGATGAGAATGATCAATATATTATTTATAACGTCGTTGCCGGGGATTCTCTATGGTCGATTGCAAAAAGATTTGGTACCACAGTCGATCAAATTAAATCTCTCAATCATTTGACCAGTGATGTCCTTCAAATCGGACAGCAACTAAAAATCCCAACTTCTGAGCAAACTACTACTATTTATACAGTGGTAGCTGGAGATTCTCTATGGTCAATTGCAAAAAGATTTGGTACTACGGTCGATCAAATTAAATCTCTCAACAATTTGACCAGCGATATCCTTCAAATTGGACAACAACTAAAAATCCCCACTTCTGAGCAAACTACTACTATTTATACAGTGGTAGCTGGAGATTCTCTATGGTCGATTGCAAAAAGATTTGGTACCACAGTCGATCAAATTAAATCTCTCAATCATTTAACCAGTGATTTTTTAAATGTTGGGCAACAGCTTCTGATACCAAATATGTAACTTCCCCAAGTTCTTATTGTGATTATAAGAAAATTTTGTTACAATAAAGATGGAGATGATGATATGAATTGCTTATTTTGTAAAATCGCAGGCGGAGAAACCAATTCTTATACATTATATGAAGACGACATTGTAAGATGCTTTATGGATCTCAATCCAGATAGTAATGGCCACTGTTTGATCGTTCCCAAAAAACATATTTTAGATTTAAATGACATGGATATAGACACTTGGAATCATATTCTAAATGTCACGAAGAAAATGAAACATCATTTAGAAGAACGATTAAACCCAGACGGTTTGACTCTTATTCAAAATAATGGTGATATTCAAATCGTCAAACACTTTCACTTACATCTTAAGCCATACTATAAAGAAAAGCAAACAATTCTTCCTGTCGAAGAAATATACGAAAAATTAAAATAGACATTGCTGTGTCTATTTTTTTGTAATCAAAAAAGACATCATATGTCTTTTTCCGCCAAGTAAGAATTGATCTCGTTGATATCAAATCTTTTTTGATATAATTTTTCTTTGATTTTTTGATAAAGTTCTTTTCCTTCATATTTACGACTCCATTTTTGAAATTGCTTTTGATATTCCTTTTCTAAAACAGAACTTTTATCAATACCAGTATTTAACTCATCATAAAGGGAAAGAATCATGTCACGATCATAACCTAAGTTGACAAGTTCAACTGCTAGCTTCTGTTTTAATACATAACTAGAATACTTATGATTATGATTCATTTTTTTAGTAATAATCTTGCGTAACTTATTCGTAATCTCTTCTTCATCTAAAGACGACATCACATCTTCTACAACGTTCTCTTCTACACCGAAACGATAAAGATCTCCTTTTATTTTATTAGGGCCATCATTGCTTAAATAAAGACGATCGCTCGCGTAAGCTGCACTAAAATTGCGATCATTGATAAGTCCTAAATCCGTTAATTTTTGGATGATCGTCTCTTGATCCTTCGGATCAACCATTCTCTTTTTCAAGTATTCATATACTTCCTTTTTACTACGTAATTTCGTCGTGATCATTTTGATCAATTTATTATAAATATCATAATATTCCGTATCTTTCGTCAGTTCCACCAAAGTTTTACTATTGACTTCCTTCTGAAATAATAAATGATTTTTTAGAATGACATCATCATAAGTAACGAATTTCTCGTGGTTATCGAACTCAATACGATATTTTCCACTATTCGTTTTTTTTATTTTTTCTACTTTCATATAACCACCATTTCTATTATAGCAAACATTTGTTTTGGTTACAACGATAAAAAAGACTTAATCATTATGTAAATGAATTAAGTCTTTTGCTACTTCTTCTAATGCTCTACCAATATTCTTTTTGGAAACATATTCACTCTCTTTTAATTGATAGTGACCTGTTTCCTGCATCTCTTTGGCACGTTTTGCTACAATATTGACGAGTAAATATTTAGATCCTACTTGACCCAATAATTTATCGATTGATGGATATATCATATTTCACTCTCCTTAATTTAATCATATATTATATTTTTTGTACTTTCAAGGAAATCCTCTTATTTTGACATTATTTTACAATAGAACATATAACGCCGACGATTTCAGTAATCGCATAGATAATTAAAAGTAAACCAATCGTTGATAGCACCAAATTAGAGCGAAGAACGATATAAAGTCCACATATAAATAAAAGAATGGCAATCACAAGTCCCCTCTTCCAAGTGACTACTTGTAAGTTTTTTAGATCGATCGCATGCTTCATCGTAATGATGGAACGATATAGAATCCAACTACCTAATAAAAGGCGAATAGCTAGTTCGATCGCACCAGCACAAAACATGACGATAATACCAATCATCACACTAATGATACCACTATATAAACTATCCATATTTGCTTTTCGATCAGAAGAACGATAGTATTTAAATAAATAAATGACACCTAGTAAAGCAAAAAATCCTCCTACAATATATGCGATAAACTGTACAACTCCACCAGGATTCGTAAATAAAATAATTCCTAAAATTAGAAATAGAGCTGATACTACAATACTCATTCCTTCTTCTTTTTTCATTTAATCATCTCCTAACTTTCTTAAACCGGCAAGAATTTCCACCATTGCCCAAGTATCTTGCTTACAATATTCTACTAATTTTTGATATTTATATTCATAAATTTTCGGTTCTAGTTTTGGAAAAGAAGCATAAGTAACCATCGCTTCCGTTCCATTACTCACTTCCATTCCCTGATAGGTAAGATTACTAAATAAAGGTAAAATCTTCTTGATCGAGAAAGAACCATTCATATATTCATGATAATAATTAAACTGTTTGGCCTCTTCCAATGAATAACCCAATGCTTCATAAAGTTTGGTATTTCCTCTGATTACATACATCAAATCAAAAATCATATCTCTCATTTTCAACAATTTCGTTCGATATTCTGGGAAAATATTAGCAAGTTCCTTGAGACGTGTTTTTTCGAAGGATTCGTTGTAAACCAAGATTGTCCCACCATGATCGGTATCGATCCATTCACATAATTTTTGAACCAAATCCAAACGATGATCCAAATGATCAGGAGCTAAATAACCATAGTGATCTTGCTCTTTATCACATACTCCTGGTTCTTTTTCAATATGTAGAGAAAATTGGAAAACCGATTGGGTATAAGGACTTTCGCCATAAAAACGAGGAAGTGGTGAATTAAAGGTTTCAAAATCCAAATGATAGATGGGATAATGAATGTTGCTAATTCCATCGGCAATTTTTTTTCGATTGATATAAGGTTTATGATTCATAACAACATTCCTTTGAATTTTATTTTTCTCTCGCGTCAAATAAGTTTCTGGCAAATCGGTCATCTTGACATAGCCATCATTGACAAGTTCAAAAGTCGTATGTTTCACGCCATTTGGATCTTTAAAACCAAAGTGGTTATCGAGATAAGCAAAAAGAGAATTCTGTTCAGGAACGATGTTCCAACAAACCGGAATAAATTTGCATTTCGTCGTCTTTTTCTTTTCACAGTATAGTCCAATTGGATAAGGATTCTGATTTAAATCTTGAAGATATTGTTCGATTCGTTTACGATCTTGATCAATTTTATCTTGCATATCTTTTGTTACACTTGTCATATCAAGATAAAGAATAACGTCATTCCCATTTACATCTTTTGGATAAGTAGGAATTCCATTTTCTTTTGGTAAAACATAACGATGATTTAAAACGGCCAAATAATAACGAACCGTCGGAATCTTATCTATTTGACCATGTTCCATCAAATCATGTTCAATGATATATCTCTGCACAGCTAAATCGTAAACATAATGCCCAACCGATGTATAACGATCAAGCAATTTTGCTCTTTCTCGTTCATAAATGTTGGGACTCATCCATTCGGCAATATCCATATTCAAATCTTCTAATAACGCATACGTACCATCCACTTTTTTTTGAAAAATAGAATGATCTTTACTTCCCAAGCTGAGATACTGGTTACTCGTCGTAGCTTTTACTTCGATAATTCGAAACGTATTTTTTACTTCATTATAAATATCGACATAACACAAATAACGAATGCCATCGATAAGCGTATCGAAACTTTCTTGATGAGCTGTATCTTTGGAATATACGAAGCTACCATCAAAATATTGATGAGCGATCTTTCCTGCTAACAACTCCACATGACGATAAAACGGAAGCATAATCTCCATCTGTTCATTTTTCGTATCGATCAAATCTTCTCCGTTTTCATCGATCATCAAACTCGTAATTTCATTTAGATCTTCCCATTCTTCTTGCTTGCGATACTCTTCTAAACTGATGGAACTAACTAACGTTTCTTTTTTGATATCTTCTAAAGCAATATAACGTGGACAACGTGTATAATTAATAAAATTCGTTTTCGTAATTGCCATTCTCTCATCCCTTTAATACTTGATGCATCTTCTTCATGTCTTCCATTTGATAAAGATGCTTTTTATTTTTTCCTAACTTTTCTAATTTATAATAATAATCTTGTACGTATAAAACTTCACTTTCCGAATCACCAGAAAGTAACAAAATCGACAAATTATCGAATACGACGAAAGAAAATAATGGTACATCTGGTAATAAGGTTCTTAGCTTTTCCATATCTTCTTTCTGAAACAAGAAAGGATTATGAAGTCGTTTCTTTTTATTTTTTGCTTCCCAGTAAGTAAATTCTCCCTCTTCTTTATTTCCTTCGACATGAACACCTGTAAACGGGAAAATTTGAAATAACAAGATTCCAATTTCCGTAATGGCAATAAGCGAAGAGTGATACTGTTTATCTTCGAGAACAATACTTTCAAACTCTTGTTTTTCTAACATACGTAACAATACTTCTCGCTTGGCATCGATCACTTCACGTTTCTTTAAAAAAGAAAAATAATCATATCCATATTTATAATGACGATAGATCATACGACCAACAGTAAAAAGAAAGGCCAAAATGAAAAACGGATAGAGAACACGAAAAGCAGTACTGATAAAAATCCAGATCGCATAAAGTAAAATGGCTAATATTTGCATAGCATGCCCTCCTATTTGACAACTTCATGAATAAGTGGTTCTGTATTCGTATAATCATCCTCGATCATAAAACAACTCAGTAATACATCTAAATGAACATCTTTTTCATTTAAATAAACTTTCATAAGCTCTTCATCTTGTAAAACAAAATCACCTACTTTTTTGGATAAAACAAAACCAACTCCATAATCAATCTTGTCTTCTTTCGTCATTCTTCCTGCTCCGATTAAGCGCGCTAATTCTCCTAATTTTAAGGCATCAATATGATTGACAATTCCGCTTTTCGGAGCTTTAATCGAAAAGATTTTCGGAGCTACCGCCAACTCATCTAAATTTCCTTTTTGTGCTTTCACAAATTCTAAAAACTTTTGATAAGCCTTTCCATTTTCTAAGTTTTCATTCACTAATTTAGAAGCTTGTTCCATCTGACACTCTAATCCCAAACTCACCATAATCGTAGCAAGGGTCAAAACCAATTCTTTTAAATCTTCTGGTCCTCCGCCTTTTAACACTTCGATACCCTCCAGTACTTCTAAAGCGTTCCCGATCGCACATCCAAGTGGTTCACTCATACGTGTAATCACACACACGGTTTCTTTTTGATGAGAATTACCGATATGAACCATCAATTGAGCTAGTTTTTTCGCTTCTTCAATCGTCTTTACTAAAGCTCCATTCCCCACTTTGACATCAATGACAATTTTATCAGCCCCGCTCGCTAGTTTCTTACTCATGATACTAGAAGCGATTAAGGAAATTGATTCTACCGTTCCAGTTACATCGCGAAGAGCATATAACTTCTTGTCAGCCGGGACTAAATTACCAGTTTGACTGACGATAGATAGACCAATTTCATTTACTTCACGAATAAAATTCTCAACTGACAAATCAACCTGAAACCCTGGGATCGACTCTAATTTATCGATCGTTCCACCAGTGTGTCCTAATCCTCTGCCACTCATCTTGGCAACAGGAACTCCACAACTCGCTACTAAAGGTGCTAGAATTAACGTCGTCTTATCTCCAACTCCTCCCGTCGAATGCTTGTCAACTTTAATACCAGAAATCGAAGATAAATCCATCACTTCTCCACTATTCAACATAGCCGTCGTCAAATCGACAACTTCATCTTCATTCATACCATTTAATACAATCGCCATAAGTAAGGCACTCATTTGATAATCTTTAATCGATTCATCTAGATAACCTTGAATCATATATTCCATTTCTTCTTTCGACAATCTTTGTTTGTTTCTTTTTTTGTCGATTATTTCTAATATATTCATATTCTCACCTATATTCATTATAACATGCTTCTTATCATATTCTTCTTTTCTATACATTTTTTGACACAAAAATACAACTCCACGAGTTGTATTTCATTCCACTTTTATTTTTCCATCTTTTTCGCGATGATATCGACCGTACGTTTTGGATTTTCACACAATTGGTTATACAAACTGCGATGATTTTTCAATTCGTTTAAAATTTCAAAATCTTCTTTGGCTATTTTCGCACCATAAGGTACTCCTTCTTCATTTACAACAGAAGTTTCAATTCCTAGCACATAAGATGGTTCTAAATCTAGTACTTCGATTAAATCTAAGAATGTTTCTAATGTAGGGGTTCTCGTTCCCGTTTCATACCCGCAAACTGATACTTTTGAAACATTCAACAAATCTCCTAAAGCTTGTTGACTCATACCCTTAGCAAGTCTTGCTTCTTTTATTCTCTTTCCAATTAACATATCCAGTTCCTCCGTTATCCATTTGTTAATACTATTATAAGCATTCTTTACATATTTTGAAAGAAAATTAATTTTTAGTTAATTTTAACTTGAAGTTAATTAGAAGTTAATATATAATAGAACTAGGATGGTGATAAGATGGAACGATTAAAAGAATATCGTTTAAAGTTTCATTACAGTCATAGACAAATGGCCGAATTACTATCGATCAGTAAAACTTATTACTGGCAGTTAGAAAATAACAAAAGGCGCCTTTCTTATGATATGGCTGTAAAGATGGCAACCATTTTTGGAGTTACGCCTGACCACCTATTTTATGAGGAATATAAAACCAAGAAATAATTCTTGGTTTTATATTTTTTTCTGCATTCGCTCCAAGATTCGTTTCGGATCCTCACTGATTTTCTGATAAAGTTCTGGATATTCTTTTAAGGAACAAAGAATATGAACATCGCTATGTGATAGATGAATAACCTCCTTGTCTATAACCGTTTCTACCTCATAGCCAAGTAATTCGTTGGGTGTTAATTCAAGCGCTTTTAATAAGCGATAAATCGTATTTAAAGTTGGGGATTTTGTTCCTTTTTCATATCCGGAAATACATACCTTACTGACACCAATTTTGTCGCCTAATTCCTCTTGGGTCCAATCTCTTTTTAAACGTTCTTCCTTAATTTTCGTTCCAATCATCCTATCACCTCGTTATCTCTGTGTTAATTATATTATAACAGGTAATTAGCTATTTGAAACATAATTAATCATTAGTTAACGTTTTTTCTACTATTTTTCTCGCTTTTCTTTCGGTTTTGATGATAAAAATGTAACTTTTTCTGCGACAACTTCTAAATAGGTCCATTTTGTTCCATCCATTAACTCACGTTCCTTGGATTGAATACGGCCCTTCACGCCCAACAAATCACCTTTTTTGACATATTGAGTTGTATTTTCAGCAATTCCTTGCCACAAAATACATTTGACAAAATCCGTATCATATTCACCATTAGAATTTTTATAACTTCTAGGAACAGCTAATACAATCGACGTTACTTTCCTACCGGTATCCGTCTCATAAAGTTCTGGTTCCCGGACCATTCTTCCAACGATTACCAATTGATTCAACATGTTCTACCTCCTTTCTGTAGCCACTATAGCAAAAGAAAGAAAGGTAAGCAAATGGCAAATAATGAAACGTTTTTTGAATTCTTTTCCATCAAATTAAAAAAATAAAAAAAGGAATTCTTGAAAATTTTTAAAAGTACATTCAAGTGATTTATAAATTATTACCATTTAAAAAAATAAATATAAAATATAAGGGAAACGAAATCGAATAGTATCGAAATTTCATCAAAAGAGGATTTGTTTCAAAACTCTGAATAAATTACAAATTGGATGGAACGAATGGATATGCTATATATTAAAATCAAAAACAAGTGAAAAAAACACCGATCAATGATCGATGTTGTCATAATTACCTTTTTATTTGACATAGAAATTTATTCAATTAATTCTTTTATCTATTTTTCACAACTCATATTAAATTCTACATGGTCGATATCTCTACCATTTTCTTTCAAGATTAAGCGAGCATAGGAAGTCGATGTACAACCTTCTAGTTTGCTAAGATCATAATTCGCTCCACCATTAGCATTTACATTTTCTAAATTAGCAATGGTAATTTCTGGAACATCCAATCCTTCTACCTTGTCCAAAATATAGGTTTCATAATAATCTCTAGCATATTCTTCCATCGTTTTTTCGTAAGATGCTTGTTTCCCTTCACCACATCCGACAGCAAATATGCATAACAAAGCAACACTTATTACAACCATTCCTTTTTTCCAATGTTTCATTTTTTATTCCTCCTACTATACGCATTATAACACACTTTTATTTAAATGAAAAGCAGCTTTTTAATAAAGATCAATAGATCCGTGATCCAACGTTCTTCTTACTTAATTACAGAAATTTTCGACAATTTGTTTGCATCAATTTCCTTTTGATCTATCTTGTACATCATATTTTCATATATTCATTGTTAAATCCTAATCGGTTTCATAGCGTCTTTTATCTTGCTACGCACCAAAGCAAAAAGAATTCGTTTGATCACTCATACAAAACTGTATCTTATTATTTCTATACTACCATTCTTACGATAAAAAAGCACATTCATGAATGATTTTTACATAAGTGTTCATAATGATCTGGTAATAATTCAAAACACATAATTTCTGTCATCTAGATCAATTTCAAAAACATATTAACTACTATAACAGCGAGCTTTTTTATAAAAAAAGAAAAAAGCAAGTCTTTAATTCATCTTTGTTCCATTACTTCTTTCTTAGCATATCTATTTGATTTTACTGTTCCAAATTTTCATTTTGATGATCTTCTAATGCCTTCTTCATTCCCCACCAAGGAAGAAGTGCACATTTTTTACGATTTGGTTGACGAGCAATATCATAATAGACAACTGCTTGTTCTAATAATTCAGAATCATATTCTTTTTCATTGATCATATTTTCAAATTGACCATAAATTTGAATTGCTTCGTCGATCGTTTTTCCAATCAATGTATCGATCATAATCGATGTCGAACTGGTACAAATCGCGCAAGCTTCTCCATCGAAACGAATATCTTGAATACGACCATTTTTAATTAATACTTCCAGATTCACTTCATCGATACAAGATTCATTATTCATATTAACACTAATAGAATCTTCGTGATGTTGCAGCCCTCTATTCTTAGGATTTTGATAATGTTCTAAAATAATACTTCTTTTCATATTTGGATCCATACAACCACCTCGGTAGGTTTATTATAATACAACCTATTCAAAATAGCAATTATTTGATCGTAACACCTTGATAATAATGAGTTAGAATTTGGTCATAACGATATCCTGCCTTGGCCATTCCATTCGCTCCATATTGGCTCATTCCTACGCCATGACCCCAACCACGGGTAGTAAAATAAACCGAATCACCTTCCACCCACATATCAAAATCGCGACTACGAAGGCCAAGCTTATTATATAAATCAACACCTCGAAAAATTTTTGTACCAATTTTGATTGTCACAATTCGATTCCCACTACTGCGTTCTAATACTTCAATTGGCGTATCCTCACTTAACTCGATGCCCAAACGATTACTGACATCTTGACGTGATTTTACAACCGTCTTTAAATATTCCCTCGTACCGACATCCCATGGACTATCGACACTCACTAAGTAAGAAAAGGCATTCCCCCACACCTCTTTCGCATCTTCCGTTCTACCATTCGAAGTAGAAAAATAAACGGCATCGATCAACTGATTGTGATAATAGATCGCCTTCCCTTGCGTATCTAACACCGCCTGTTTTACTTTATTATAATAAGTTGTAAAACCATTTCCCCATTCTTTTTTTAATTGATCAACATCTTTATATACTTGATCCTGAATGGTATCGGTAACCGTTTGATTCTGTTTGATTTTCTTTAAAACATAAGTTCTCGCTGCTACCGCTTGTGCTTTCAATGCCTCTATCGAAAAAGAGGCTGGCATCTCAGCTGCGACAACGCCAATCACATAATCTTCCAGGGCAAGCTGAATAATCGTACCATTGCTTCGAATAACCGTCACTGGTATTCCAATCCCAGTCGTATAAGGATCTTCTGGACTCGTCGGTTTTGATGGTGCTTCCGGTTTCACGACTGGGGTAGAGTCTTCCACTGGAGTCTCATTAGGAATAGAGATAGATGGACTAGAAGTACCAGTCGAAGGTTTTGATGTTCCCGTATCAGTGGATGGCTTAGACGCATTAGGCTTTGTCGATGGATTAGAAGTGATAGAAGAATTCGTATCTTCCATCACCAATTCATTTTCGACGTTTTCGGTCACCTCATCTTCTACATCCACGATCACTTCTCCGTCTAATCCCTGCTCTTCTTTGGAAGGAAGTTCTTCTTTTTTATCGGGTAACAATACCTCGGTAATGGAAAGAGTTGGTAACCTATTCGGCTTCTCAGGAAACACAAAATCCGGATAATTCGATGCTACTAGTAAAGAAGTAACTAAAATTCCATTTACGACTAAAGCAACCTTTTTTCCACGAAAACGAATTTTACGATCTTGAATATATTGGTTAATTTCACCAATCAAATTTTTTCCTGCCTCACGAACCGAATCTAAAATACCAAATTCATAATCATGATTCACGTATAAATATAATACTTCTTCTCCATCCATTTTACGAATCTCATATCTTTCAAACATAGTATCACCAATACTAGTATGGAAGATAAGAAAAAAAATATCCATTTGGATATTTATCTTGCTTCGACAATTAATTTAATAGCCGTACGTTCTTCTCCTTCGATCACAATATCAGTGAAAGCAGGTATACAGACTAAGTTTTTGCCACTTGGTGCGACAAAACCCCTACAAATAGCGATGGCCTTAATCGCCTGATTGAGTGCTCCTGCCCCAATCGCTTGAATTTCAGCTTCGTTCGTTTCTCTAAACACATTAGCCAGTGCTCCTGCAACTGAATTCGGATTGGATTTCGATGAAACTTTTAATGTTTCCATGATTTTAATTCCTCACTTTCTACATTAAAAGTATATGAAAGTAATTTCAAAACATGACTTAATTAAAATTGATCAACACTTGTACAATTTCCCTACTACTTCCAATTCGAACGGGAATTCCCCACATTCCAACTCCAGAAGTTACTAGTAAATCGTAAGAAGGTTTCTGATAATAACCATAAGCATGTAAATGAACGAGATCATAAAAAGGTTTAAAAGGAAAAATTTGACCATTATGAGTATGCCCCGAAAGTTGTAATATTTCACGGTCGTAATCAGAAACATCTTCATAATAAGGTCTATGATCAAGTAGTAAAATTGGCAAATCTTCGGTCTCCATTAAAAGATCCGATAATGCTCTTCTCTTTGCTAGACGATCTTTTCTTCCGACAATCGTAAAAGCATGTTCAACATTGACTACTTCGTCCTCTAAAACATGAATACCAGCATTTTCCAAAAGTTTTAAATCTTCTTCAAAAGTAGAAGACAAGTATTCATGATTACCATACACATAATAAATACCATATTTAGGATTCCACTCTTTCATTCCTTGAATCCATAATGTTTTCTGTCTTTCAGAAGTACTTTCATCGAATAAATCTCCCGTTAAAACAATTAATTCTGGATTCCATTCATTCGTACGATCAACAATCTTTAAAATTTCTTCATCTCTTATGAAACCTCCAATATGTAAATCCGATAAAAAAGCAATCTTTAGAGAAGACAGATTCGATTCTCTTTTTTCCATCGTAATATGATAAGAAGTAATTTCCAAAAGAGTCCCATTCCAAAGACCATAAAAAGCAATGACAAAAGCAAGGCAAAAAAGAAAAAAGTTGCGATGAAACCATGAAACTGAAAAAGCACCTTGTTCCTTTTTAAAAAGATGTTTCCAAATAAAATCTAAAACATCAAAAAAAAGAAAAAGAATACAAGAGTAAACCAAAGTAGCTACATAAAGTCCTGCCACATAAGATAACACTTGAACCCAAACAGAATCGATATTGCGACTAAAGTATAAAATAAAGTAGAGCCCTGTCGGTATCAAAAGACATACTTGAAAAAATTCAATCATGCGAATTTCTAATTTAGAAGCATGTCTTCGGTAACGATACCATAAATACCAATTTGCTATTACTACTGCTAAAGCTGTCAATAACCATCCCATCGTCATCACCTTATTTCTATTATACAACAAAAAGAAGAGCTATACTTCTCTCTTTTCCTTTTCTTCTTCCATTAATTGCATATAAGCCACTTTCCCTACCAGTGTTTTCGGTAATGATTCGCGAAATTCCATCTCATAAGGAAGTGAATATTTAGCCAAATTCTTTTTACAATGCTCGTAAATATCCGCTTTCAATTCTTCAGATGGTTCAAAACCTTTCTTAAGGACAATAAATGCTTTAGCCACCTGAATCTTATAAGGATGTTCAATTCCAATCACAGTGGAAGTTAATACCGCAGGATGACTATCGATGACATTTTCAATATATTGTGGGTATAAATTATACCCAGAAGATACAATCATACGTTTTAATCGTTGCTTAAAGTAGACAAATCCATCTTCATCCATCATTCCTAAATCACCCGTATGTAACCAAACAAGGCCATCTTCATGTTCTTGCAAAGCGTGATTTGTTTCATTAACATCATTTAAATATCCTAACATCACGGTTGGACCACTAACGACTATTTCACCAATTTCACCATAAGGAAGTTCTTCGTGCGTATTTGGCTTTACGATTTTCATATAACTTCCTGGATAAGGAATCCCGATACTTCCCTCACGATAAATAGAAGGAGGCGTAAGACACACAGCAGAAGTACTTTCAGTAAGTCCATATCCTTCTCGCACTTGGATATTTGCGCCATGTTCACGCAAGAAGGCATCAATTTTTTTCTTTGTACTAATAGACAGCGAATCCCCACCTGAGATAATACATTTCAAAAAAGATAAATCCATCTTAGCAATATTATCATTTGTGAGTAACGCTTCAAATAAAGTAGGAACTCCTAAAATAACATTAGGGCGATGTTTGGCAAGTAATTTATCAAATGTTTTCGCATTGAACTGAGGAAGCAAAATGGATGTTCCACCAAAAGATAACACCGTATGAATGCAGATACCCAAACCAAAACAATGAAAGATTGGCAAAAT
Source organism: uncultured Bacilli bacterium (assembly GCA_944332005.1). Lineage (GTDB taxonomy): Bacteria > Bacillota_I > Bacilli_A > RF39 > UBA660 > CALVRE01. The sequence continues at coordinate 34,974 of CALVJD010000002.1, read as the reverse complement.
GGCTAACGCCGTATCACCAGCATGCAAGGTTGCAACCGCTGTAAAGCTGGCAATTGCTTCCGCATTAAAATTACGGTTTGTAAGAACAATTCCTTTTGGGCTTCCCGTCGTACCACCACTATATAAAATAGAAGCGTAAGCATCTCCATCTAAATTTGCATCCAGTTCTTGATCATAATATTTTCCATGATAAAGAAACTCACGCCAATTACATAAATGATCACTACTACGAGGAATTTTTGACTTACGTCCTTGTGTCAGTAAATATCCAATTCCAAGTAATGTTGGCATACTATCTTTTGGTGATACAACTACGGTTTGCCTCACCTTGGTATCCTTCAAGATATTTTTGATATTATCCCAAGAAATATTGATCGTAATTAACATTGTACTTTCCGATACATTTAAATAATATTTAATCTCATTTTCCGCTGATTTGGGATGAATCATATTGGAAATTGCACCAATGCGATTTAAGGCGTAAAAAGCGATAACCGCTTCTGGTGTATTTGGCATACATAATGTTACGACATCACCTACCCCAATACCATAAGATTTAAATGCTCTCGCACATGTTTCAATTTCCATCATCAAATCTTTAAATTGACGTTTTACTCCAAAATAATCATAAGCAATATATTCCGGATATTTAAGAGCGGTTCTACGCAAATGTTCATAAAGAGAATAATTAGGAACCTCTAATTTTTCCTCTACTTCACTATAAAATTGTAACCAAGGTGTCTTTACTTTCATTTTTGTTGATTCTTTCTTCTTCATAACTTACTCCTAATTGATTGTTTGCATTCATGTCGTAGTATACAAAATAAAAAAAGCAAAAATAAGTTTTATCAATAGATGTCAACATTCTTTCAACATGAATACTTCTCTACTTTTCTTATATCATCATTATATCATAACTTCTTTTAATTGAACATGTATCAAATTAGTAAAATCTGTATATCATATAAAATGAGTAAAAAAATTTATTTTTTTTCACAAAGTTATTGACTTTTTCATCCTTTCTGGTAAAATTAATAGTGCCTACTGATTAGGAAGGCTTTGACAATATGAAATTCCATATATGTTAAAACCTATTTTATAAATGCGGATGTAGTTTAATGGTAGAACCTCAGCCTTCCAAGCTGACTACGTGAGTTCGATTCTCATCATCCGCTCCAGAGATGAATCTGCTCGAACTTTCGGGCATTATGATAAATATCAAATTCAGAAATGGATTTGATTTTTTTGTTTAAGAAAGTGAGAGTGATTTATTAATGGTAAATGTTATTAAGAAAGAAAACCCAATTAATGATACTTTGAAAAAGAAATTGATGTTATTTGTGAAATGCAGAAAAGTTTAAAAAATAAATAACATTTTGCTTTTAAATAACATTAAAATATATCACACGCTAATTTTATAATTTAGTATTTATATGTTATAATTTAAGCAGAAACTTAAATTGCATTTTTGTTGATTGGAGGTAAAATAAATGAAAAGAAAAATTTTTTTGAGTTTTAGACCTGAATTTTTTAGGCCAATATTATATAACATGAAAATGTATGAATACAGAAAAAGATTTTGTGATAAACCAACGACAGCATATCTTTATTTAAGCGCCCCTGTACAAGAAGTAGTAGGCATAATGGAATTGGGAAAACCAATACATACAGCTGAAAAAATAGACGATTATAATAAAGATTCTATTATATATGATAGAATTAAAAATTGCCTTAAAAATGGAGAAAAATTTGCTATTCCTATAGAATCTCTACAATTATTTAAACAACCAATAAGTATAAATAAAATAAAAGAAATTGATAGTCATTTTAATGTCCCACAATGTTATTTGAATATTCAAAATTTTCCAGCAGTATATGAGTATTTAGAAAAACAAGAATTATATAATAAAGAATATATCAATTCTCACTCAAAATTATATGAAGACAATTTTTGTATGACCTGTAAGGAAATGGAAATGACAGAAGAATTTAAGTTAAAAGATGTTGAATATACCAAAAATAAGAAATATGATATAATTAAAGCGGGATACATAACGAGGAGGTCAAAATGAAAAATGTATATTATCCATTAGCAGGAATGAATTATATAATAGATGATTTAGCAGAAATTATAAAAAACAAAATGGACGGAAAAAAGGAAATTGTTTTATGGCTTTCAGCACAGGTTAATAGTTACCCACATGTCGGTACTCTAACCAATTTTATTTCAGCCTTTGCATTAGCTAAACATTTCAAAAAATATTATAATGTTCCAGTAAAAATAAAAGTTGAGCTTTTAGAAAGTGTTACTGGCGAAGAATTTATGATAGATGGAATTAAGTATTACAAAAATTTAAATATTGTTAAAGATAATAATGGATTAACAATTAAAGAAAAATTTTTCCCCTATTTTAAAGAGTTATTAGACAAATTAAGTAAAAAAGACAAAATAAATTATGAGGTATTATTTTTTTATGATTATCAAAAAAATCCATTAGTAAAAGAAGCACTTTATGAAGTAATACAGAACGAAAAAGAATTAAGATACACTTTAGATCCAAAAAATGGCGAAATTAGATTAAGAGTCCCATGCCCTAAATGTGGCTTAACAGAAAAACATCTTTCTAATACAAAAATTAAAGCTGTAGACAATAAAATTATTATAAATTCTTTTTGTCCAAAACATGGCAATTTTGAAGTAAACATCGACAAAAATAGTAATGACAATTTTGATATGAATGTACCGTTGCGTTATTTAGTAAAAATTTTATATTTATTAAAACAAGATAAAATTGATAATTCGTTAAATGTTATTGTTGATGGTGGCGATTGGTCTGGAATGTGGCCTTTACGAGTTTATATGGAACCATTGTTAAAAATGAAAATACATGATGTTCCAAGTATCATTTATACTCCAACAATATTAGATTGGTCAGGAAGTAAATTGTCAAAAAGAATGTATGTGGGAAATGAAGCGTACAGAGAATATTTAAAAGAAGGCCTAATTAATTATTCTGAATTTTATAATCAATATGGAGAAATCGGATTCGAAAGATTGTATAATGAAATAAATTCTTGGGTTTTATCTCCAAAGAAATTTATTCGTGATTACACAATAGAATATATTGATGCTATTTTAAAAGCTGAAAAAATAAATTATATATAATATTCTAAAAACAAAACCGAAAATTTTGTTTTTTTATGCTATAATACTGAGAAAACAATGAGGAGGTATATATGAGTAATTGTATAATGTGTACGTCATATCAAAAATTTTATAGTGCTTTAAAAAACTTATCTGACTTTATAAAAGCAGAAGAATTTTGCGATGTAGTTTCTTCCATTGATAGTTTTTTTCTGAATTTAGAAATATAACATTTGTTTTGCAAAAATCATTAGATTCTTCCAAAAATAAGAAAATATATAAGCAATTAAGAGATCAATATTTAATCAGTGATGAATTAAAATGGCTTAACGATAAGAGAGTTGAAGTAATTCATCAAAATCCCTTTAAATTAAATAAGCAAATAATGGTGAATGTATATTTTTATGGAAATAGTAATGAAATTATAAAACATAACTATACTTATGAAAATTGGGAAAATGCAAAACAATTAGAAACCGAAATTAAAGAGAAACTAAAAACATTTAAAGCACCAGAAATATATTTGTCTATTATAATTAGATTTACTGAAAATGGTAAAGAAATAAATATTATTGATTTAATAAAACATGGAGTTGCCGATATGAATAGTTTTCTTACACAATTTAAATTATCCACCAATACTAACTGTCTTAAATGTGAAAATATGGAATTAAAAATTTCTGAAAAAATTAAAGAAATATGCATATATGAATTATGTTTAGAGAGAGATTATAAATATATACCAAGCACCAATTTACTAGAGCCTAAATCTAGAGCAAAAATGTTAGGATTTAATGATAATAATATAAATAAAAAAGAAGAAAAAGTTCCAATAAATAATAACTTTTTCCAAAGTAATAATTTAAAAGATATGTTTAAAGATTTCATTTCATGTCATATTCTTATTTATAAATTACAAAAACAACATATAATGCCTACTATGTTTATATTTTATAAAGATAAAACTTTTAAAATAAATCCCTTTTTAGCTGAATCAAAGGCCACATTTTATAGAAAAATAAATACCATATCTACGCAAATAGAAAGAGAACATATTATTGGCATTTTTGTTGTTTGGGAAAGCTATGTATTACCTACTAATATTAATTTTAATGAAAGATATGAAGAACGAGTAAAACATTCAGAAAAAACTATACTATGTTTCTATTATATTGATAAAAATTTAGAAGAAATATTTACCTTTGTTAATAGCGAAACAATTGAAAATGATATATATAAATCCATTAAAGAATCTGATTTTAACAGTACTATTAATCCACATTATCAGCTTTTTTATTCAATAAGGTATAATTTTGCAAAAACTTATCATAAATATTTAAACCTCAAAAATTTTAAATAATCAGATATATAGCATTGATATTTTTATTGTAATTTAGTAAAATATTAATAGATTTGATATTTATCAATATTCTTTTGAGAAAAAGTTCGAGATAGGCTCGACTGTGGCTCCATTAGATATACAAGAGATACAAAATCTCTTTTTTTATACCTTCTGGCATATAACATCCATCTCCTTCATGTAGACCAAAATGCCTCACTATTAATAATATTGGTCGTAAAAACACATATCAGAAACATATATCTTCATTTTATTACAAAAACATAATATAAACTAAAATATTTCCATTTGTACCTACTTTTTTAGATGAAACTGAAATAAGTGTCCAACAGAAAATTAACTATTAAACGCCTATCCCAATTTTATGTCAACTTATGACAATCAAATAAAAAAAAGAGTATTTTATGTCGAAAAAGAGGTACAATATAATTGGAAAATAAAGGAGGATATATGAAAGTATCAGATATTAAAAAAGTTGCCTGTGTTGGATCAGGTGTCATCGGTTATAGTTTTGCAGTAAGCTTTGCTTTGAAAAAGTTGGAGGTTAGTTTATACGATATCAATCAGGAAGCATTAGATCTCGCTAAAATGAGAGTTCATACTAGTCTTGAATTATTGATTAAAAACAATATCATCTCAGAACAAGAAAGAGAAGAAATCGAAAATCGAATTCATTATACCACTTCGATGGAAGAAGCAGTTACAGGTGCTCTTTTTATACAAGAATCAGGTCCAGAGCATTATGATGTAAAACATGAAATCGTAAAAGAAATTGAAGAATATGCCGATAAAGATGCCATTATTGCAAGTTCTACTTCTGGATTACTGATTACCGAAATTGCAAAAGTTGCAAAATATCCAGAACGTTTTATAGGTGGACATCCTTACAATCCACCTCATTTAATTCCTCTCATCGAAATTACAAAAGGAGAAAAAACAACTGAAGAAAATGTTCAACTTGCCAAAGAATTCTATATTTCGGTAGGAAAAGAACCAGTTGTTCTACAAAAAGAAGCACTAGGATTTATTTGCAACCGCCTACAAATGGCACTTTATCGCGAAGTTTGTGAACTTGTTATGCGTGGTGTTTGTACAATCGAAGATGCAGACAAAGCAGTTACCTTCGGTCCTGGAATTCGTTGGGGTATTATGGGACCATCTTTAGTCTTTCAATTAGGCGGTGGCGAAGGTGGTGTCGATGGACTTATGAATCACTTACATGATTCTATTACCCTATGGTTAAATGATATGGCTGATTGGAAAGAATTCCCACCAGAATTTGCCAAAATCGCTCGCGATGGTGTTGAAGAAGCCATGAAAAACCGTCCAAGAGAAATCGGAAATGATGATGTTTCTCTTGCTGCATATCGTGATGATATGTTAGTTGCAATATTAAAATTACACAATAAATTATAAAATAGAAGATATCCTCATATAGGATATCTTTTTGCATATCTTTATACTAGAAAAAATAAAATAGATGTTTACAAATTCATTTCTTTTTGTTATAATTTAATTGTTGTGCAGCTGTGGTTTAATGGTAGAATGCAACCTTGCCAAGGTTGAGACGGGAGTTCGATTCTCCTCAGCTGCTCCATTTGACTTTACACTTGGTATAGATTTTATGCCGAGTTTTTATAACGAAAAAGCGCATCAATTTTGGATGCGTTTTTTACGTTTTTATATTCGATTTATTTCTTCGATTTTGCTTACTTGATATCCAGCATCTAGAACAGCCTGCCTCAAGGCCTCATCTTGGGTACCATTCACTGTCACAATTGCTTCTTTTTTATCGAGATCAACATTCACATGTTCAACTCCCTCGACCTTTTCTAAAGCATCTTTAACATGATTTACGCAGTGCATACAACTCATTCCTTCAATCATAATACGCTTTTGCACACCTATTTCCTTCTTTCTTTTTATTTTTGGTTCAAAAAATTTTAATCGTAAAGCATTCGTAACAACACATACCGAGCTTAAACTCATCGCTGCTGCTCCAATCATCGGGTTCAATTTCAAATTCCAAATACCATAGAATAATCCAGCAGCAATAGGAATACCTATCGTATTATAGAAGAATGCCCAAAACAGATTTTCCTTGATATTTTTCATAACAGCACGGCTCAAAAGAACGGTTGTAACAACATCCATCAAGTTATTCTTCATAAGAACGATATCGGCTGATTCGATCGCAATATCAGTTCCTACTCCAATTGCGACACCAACATCACTACGAGCAAGTGCTGGAGCATCGTTGATACCATCACCTACCATCAAAACATGTTTTCCTTGTTTTTCTAAACGATCGATCACAGCTGCTTTTTCATCTGGCCTTACTTCAGATATCACTTCCGGAATATCCAATTCTTTCTGAATCGCTTCCGCTGTTTTGTGGTGATCTCCGGTCAGCATAATAACATGAAGCCCTAACGCTTTTAATTCCGAAATAGCTTCTTTACTATCCTTTTTGATCGTATCAGCAACGATGATTAATCCCAATACTTTCTTATCATCCATCACATAAAGGGGAATTTGTCCTTTTTGAACTGCTTTTTCATAGAGCGCTTCTAAATCCAAATCTTTTCCCTTCATCTTTTGTAAAAGGCGGTCGTTTCCAATATAGTAAGTTTCTTTTCCAATATTACCCGATATTCCTTCACCTGGTAATTGTTTAAAATCCGTGACTTTATGAATAACTGCCTTCACTTCTTTGGAAGCGTCGACAATTGCATTAGAAAGCGGATGTTCCGATAACGATTCGATCGATGCGGCAATTTCTAAAAGACGGTTTTCTTTTAGGCGAGGCGAATAAATATCAACAACGATCGGTTTTCCTTCTGTGATGGTTCCGGTTTTATCTAATACAACCGTATCAACTTTACCAGCATGTTCTAACGCAGGTGCGGATTTAATCAGAATTCCGTTCGATGCACCTTTTCCTGTTCCGACCATAATAGCGGTTGGTGTTGCCAGTCCCAAAGCACAAGGACAAGAAATTACCAATACCGAAATGGCAATCGATAAGGCGAATTCCAAACTTTGGCCAAGCAACAACCAGATGACAAAAGCTAATATCGCAATCAAAATAACAACTGGTACAAAAATACCGCTGATACGATCCGCTAATCTTGCAATCGGTGCTTTCGATGTAGTGGCATCTTCTACTAATTGAATGATTTTGGATAACGTCGTATCATTTCCGATCTTAGTTGCCTTTACTTCTAGATATCCTGATTTCATAATCGTCGATCCAATTACTTCATCTTTTTCTTTTTTGGAAACAGGAATACTTTCTCCCGTAATCATAGCTTCATCAATATAGCCCAATCCAGAGAGAACAATCCCATCAGTTGGTATCGCTTCACCAGCACGAATGATCAAACGATCCCCTACTACTACCTCTTCGATCGGAATCGTCATTTCTTTTCCTCTTCTTTTGACATGTGCCATTTTAGGGGCAAGATCCATCAATTTCGTAATCGCTTCACTCGTTTTTCCTTTCGCTCTACTTTCTAAATATTTTCCTAGTGTTATTAAAGTTAATATCATAGCAGCAGATTCAAAATAAAGATCCATCATAAAATGTTCCACCATGTGGAAGTCTTGATGTCCAAGACCATATCCGATCTTATAAATCGCATAAATACCATACAGCGTTGCAGCTCCTGATCCCAGAGCAATTAACGTATCCATATTAGGCGCAAAATGGATGAGCGATTTCAAACCATTTTTATAAAAATTACGATTGACAAACAATACAGGAAGTAATAACAAAAACTCTGTAAAGGCCAACGTAAGCGCATTTTCCATACCCTTAAACATACTAGGAAGTGGAAAATGGAACATATGACCCATAGCTAAATAAAATAAAGGAATCGTAAATAAGATGGAAACGAGTAAACGTGATAATATAGGATCTTTCGCTTTTTCACTTTTTTTAGAATGATCACTACTTACCCCATAACCAATTTTTTCAATCGCATTGGTTACCTGATCCATCGATATTTTATTTTCATCATAAGAAAGAATCATTTTATTTGTTAAAAGATTGACTTCTACTTTTTTTACTCCCTTTAATTTCGAAACCGTTTTTTCGATTCTAGACGAGCATGCTGAACAGGTCATTCCTGTAATCGTCACAATTTCTTGTTTCATAACCCCACCTACCTTTTTTCATTATACCATATTAAAAATCATAAAAAAAGAAGATTATTCATTCGATAATCTCTTTATTCATTTCGACTTTCGAAATATACATCATAACTATTTTGATACTGTGTCATAATAGCATCTAAGAAGGCTTGTTCACTACTTGCACTGAAGCCTTTAAAACTTTTGTTTCCAATGATCGTATAAGGAACACCTCTCGTACTATCTCCCATCGTAGTAGCAAAGCGTTGCATCAAATCAGCGTTTTCATCATCATACCAAGTTTCAAATGTATACAACTGATAATACTGTCCATACTCTTCTTCGATACTTTCTAAAAAGGAAAATTGTTCTTCGCAATGAGGACAACCATTGCCCCAAAAGAAATAAATATTGACTTTATTTTCATCGTATGTGACATTTTCCAATACGACATCTTTGAGCATGTTTTCTTGTTTTATATCAGAGGAAGTATCCGTATCATCATAATTCGCTTCATTTTTTAATAATACATATTCCGTAAACCAAGATGCAAAGGAATCAAACAATTGATAACGAGTCGTATCTTCATCGTCGTCAGCTTTCAAATAATCGACGATTTTTCCATCTTTATAGATTGCAAAAGAAGGATAATACTGAATATATTTCTCTAGATTAGTTCCTTTGATATCAGAAAAAGCAATTTGATAAAACGTCATTTGATAAACTGTTTCAAACTCTGTTAATAGTTCACTAAATTCAGAAGAGGTCGTACAAGCAGGCTGATAAATAAAAATGGCAAATGATTCTTTATTCTTGATAAGTTCTTCTAGTTCATTACTACCAATTTCGATAAATGCTCCTGCCTCATAATATCGATCCTCTAGATAAAATGGTTCGACTTTTTGTTTATTCAAAATCGCCACTAAACTTATTATCACCAAAAGACTAGAAATAATTAAAATGCCTTTTTTCATTTTAAAACCTCATGAAGACTATCAAAATCGATATCGTGATAAGGAATCTTCCAAAAATCATAGGACACATCCCCATAAGAAGTATTTTTCACAGTTACATTATTACTTCCTTCATAATACCAGTAACCGCCAACATTATAGATTTTATCTTCATCCCATCCTAATGCTACTAACAACGTTTTCGTCATGCCAGCATAACCACCACCACCACACATCAGAAAGATATTTTTATCTTTGGGAAATAAATATTCTAAAATTTCCATCGATTCTTCATAGTTCGCAATGTATTTTCCATCTTCTTCGGTAAACAGTGTAGTACCAGTATAAGTATCTCCCACTTCGTCTGGTAACCCACTGACATTGACTAAATAAGGATAAGGAACAACTTCAAACCCTTTGACAAATCCAGATAGATAAGCATCCCCTCCGATTGCTTCATAATTTCCTGGATCAATGAGCATTCTCATATCTCGGTACACCGAATCTTTCCTACTTAAATATTGATCGATCGTAGATTCATTAATATTTTTGTCAATACCAAAGGTTCCACGAATACCATCCGTCACTTCTGGTTTTGGTAATTCAGCAAGTTTGGTATTCGAACAGGCACATGCCGTAATACATAAAAGAAGTACTAATACGATCTTATAACATTTCTTTTTCATAATTTATCTCCTTCCATTATTATTTTACAAGCTTCTCGATTTCATTCCAATCACGAGAGAGTTGAAAAAACTCAACTTTTAGTTGAGTTACGATGATATTTCATAAACACATGAACTTGCTAGCGAAAGAGGAATTTTATAAGTCGTCGTTCGATCATTACAATCCGTCGCATTGATCGATAAATATAAATGATTCGATGAATAATCACTACAAATTTGTTCGTAATGATCAACTGTCAATGTCACCATTTGTAAAAACTCTTCTAAGTGTATGCTTTCTTCACTTTCATAACGATAAGAACTAATTTTCCGCTCGATATTTTGATCAGTTTCATACAAAACACATTCAATCGTCTTATAATTCGTATTATCTTCTTCTCCACAATAACGAATATTCGTAATATAAATAGAAGATTTTTGGTCGTTATAAGCGATCGTGCCCGAAATATCAAAGTTATCACAATTGCTTGATAAAACTTTAAAGTCAAAATCATCATTTTTAAAAAGTTGGAATAATGTGAACATCAAAATAGCAAAAACAACAATGCCGATCATAACCACAATAAAATAGGGTTTCTTTGTGTTGCCTTTTTTATATTCGCCATCGAACAATTCTTCCATACTGACATTAAAATCTTCACTGATCTTCTTAATTAGAGCAATATCTGGCATATTCTTACCAGTTTCCCATTTACTGACAGCTTGATAAGTAACATTATATTTATGCGCTAAATCTTTCTGTGTAAGATGATTCTCTTTTCTTATTTTCTTTATAAAAGCTCCAAACTTTTCCTGATTCATACTTCACTTCCCATCTTATCACATCATTCATACTTTTCTATTATATCACAAAAAGAGGTATTTCACCTCTTTCTCTTAATCAAGTTCGATCAATTCATAATCTCTTGTTCCTAATCCAAGACTTTCTGCGTATGGAAGAATTTCTCTTCCTAATTGTCCATCGATTCGTTCTTGAAGCTTCTTAGCTCCTGGATCAGTGCTATTCCAAATCATATCGATAAATGCTTGATCATTGGCAACCGGATCTAATGAAGCAACAATTCCAAGATCAGCCATAACAGGATCTCCTTGATGTGCATCACAATCACATTCTAATGATAATGCATTCATGACAGTAATATATAAAATTGGTTTATTTTGTTCTTTAAAATAATCAGCAACAGCCGTAGCCGCTTCTGCCATTGATTCGATAAAATCAATTTGTTCTGGAAGATTATTCCATAATAAATCGGGATTATCGGTTTTACCGGCCGTATGAATATAAACTTTTCCATTTCTAGAAGCAACACCAATCGATTGATTTTTTAAGTTTGCTCCAAATCCTCCCATTTGATGACCTTTTCCATGAGCTAGATTCAGCATACAATCATAATTCTTTAAATTCTCACCTACGATGTCATATTTCAAATGTTTTCCCTTTTTAACAGGAATTTTAAATTCTCCATTCGCATCCATAATATCGACATCAGCATAAGAAGTAAATCCGTGTTCTTCAGCTACTTTCAAATGATCTTCTGCCGTATTTCGTGCCCCATCGTAAGCAGTATTACATTCGATAATAGTACCGTTTAATTTCTTTACTAATGGACCAATTAATTCAGGTTTTAAATATCCTTTCGATCCTCTTTCACCAGTTGACACCTTAACTCCGACTTTCCCTTTCAGTTCAACTCCTAAAGCTTCATAGATTTTAATTAAGCTTTCAGGCGTAATCTCTTTTGTAAAGTATACTTTTGATTTCATATTTATCTATCCTTCCATTATTTATTATATCTATTTTTTCAAATTCATTCAAGCTACTAATCTAATTTGTTATATGCATCATCCGTCACAGGTTCTAACCAAACATTTTCTGCATTTTCTCCTGGAACTTCTACGGCAATATGACTAAACCAAGAATCTTTCTTAGCACCATGCCAGTGTTTTACATTCGCAGGTATCACGACAATATCTCCCGGTTTTAAGCTTTGTGCTTCGTTTCCTTCTTCCTGATACCAACCTTCTCCTTCGACACAGATTAAAATTTGTCCCCCACCACTAGTGGCACGATGAATATGCCAATTATTTCGACATGTTGGTTCAAACGTAACATTTGCTAATGAAACCACCGAAGACCCGCTTTTTGTAAGTGGCTTTAAATAAGATTTACCACTAAAATATTTAGCATATTGATCATTAGGTTCTCCTATTCCAAATATTCCACCATGAGCGGCTAAACTATCATCATCCGCATACACTTCTTTAGCTAAATCAAATACCGCCCATGCATTTGGCCATCCAGCATAAAAAGCCGCATGAGTAATAATTTCTGCCATTTCTTCTTTGGTAATTCCATTTATCTTAGCATTCATCAAATGATGCTTTAAAGAATCATCAAATAATCCTTTCCCCATAAAGACACATATCGTTACTAAAGAACGATCGCGCAAAGATAATTTATCTTCTCTCGACCAAATACTACCAAATAATACATCATCGTTTAACTCGGCAAATTTAGGAGCAAATTCACCTAAACGATCTCTTCCTGCTGTTTGTTTTTGCATATTATTTTCCTCCTTTTTTATAAAAGTATTACCACTCGTTTATCCATTTCAAAACGATTTGTAATGACTTTCCACCTTTTCTATTTTCCACTCAAATCAACTATAACACCGTTTCTTTTTCCATACTTAAATTCTTCTCTAATAGTTGATAATCATATAAATCAATTTTATAACATAATCTTTCTTTCGCTTTTTCAAGTTCTTGAATTTCTTTTTCAACTTTATGCAATTGTTCTACTAATAGTTGTTTCCTATCTTCAAGTGTTTTATTTCCTTCTTTATATAAATTCATATAACGAATCAATTTATCGATTGGCATATTTGCTTGCCTCATACATTTGACAAATGCGATCGTTCTAAGATCCACCTCTTTATAATCGCGAATTCCACTTTTATTTTTGGAAATAGGACCAATCAAACCAACCTTTTCATAATACCGTAATGTATCGGTAGAAAGTTGATACTTGTCACTCACCTCTTTGATCGTCATCTAATCACCTCATGTTCATCTTACACCATGGAGTAGACTCTAAGTCAAGGATTTTTACAAAAAAAAGCATTCATAAATCATGAATACTTACTTACATGTTCCACCTAAACTGATAAACTCTGTTTGAATATGATTCATACTATTTTCAATGTCATCGAAGTTTACATATGATTCTAATCGATCGTGCAGATCAGCATCGCAATTAGAGCAATTGTAAAGTCCATCTGATTGGATCGTAATCACATAATCCTTCTCCTGCAAGGTACAAGTAAGCTCAGACTTTTGAACGATCGATTCTTGAGGACTCTTTCTTACTACCATAAAGAGGATACCCCCTACGATCATAAGAATTAAATACAGTAGAAAAAGAACTCCCAAAACCTTTAAAATAGTAATCATAATACCAGCTAGTTTTTCCACATTACTCATCTTTGCTAAAGCAATATTTTGAATATCATTACCAACTAACTCATCTAAACTAACCTGATAAAACTGCGATAATTTAGCTGCTTGTTCTAGATTCGGACTCGTTTCACCTGTCTCCCAATTTGAGATTGTCTGTCTTGTCACTTCGATTTTCTCTGCTAATTCTTCCTGCGAAATTCCCTTCTTTTTACGAAGTTCTAATAACTTATTTGCTAATTTCATATTTTCTCCTTTCCACTTCATTCTACTAAATTTCAAAATATCATTCTATCAAATCTTTTAAGAAGTTTGTCAAATTTGTTTTACATAGAAAATCATGATGTTTCTTCTTTACTTACTTGAATCGTATTTTGGTTTTGTGTGTTACTAATTTTTTCATAGAAAAGTAAATGATCACTACCAAAGAAAATACGTATAATTCCCCATAGAAACGAAAGAAATAAAATGATTAAAAAGAGGATAATTACAATCATAACAACGACGATCGGTGATGATAAAAACGACAAGGTTTCTAGTAGTTGCAAAATAATATGTGGTATGAAAAACAAAAAGAAATATAAAATACCATAACGTAACAAGTATTGATACCATTTAGGCTTTTTTCCATCTAACGATTCAATTTTAATATTGACAAATCGTTTTCCTAAGGTCTGACCCTTATAACAACATGGTAACAAAACAAAATAAAGCAAAATAGATAAAATATAAACGAAATTCCAATCATTTATATTAAAATATCCAAAGAAAAAATTCATAAACGAAAGAAGGATTCCCATAAAAAACCAATCGATAGAATAAGCGACAAATCTTCGTAAAAAGGAAATTTTAGCACTCTTCTGATAAGCCATTTCATCTAATCGATCTCGACTCGGTAAGAATTTCCAAAAAATAGGTGTAATAGCAAATCCCAATATACCACCCAAGGTATTCAACATCAAGTCATCGACATCAAATAGACGATATCCTCTAGAATAAATACCATATAAACCAGTTAATTGTGTTAGTTCAAAAAAGAAACTTAGTAAAAATGAAAGTAAAATTGTTTTAAACCATCCACATTTAAAATAATATCGTAAATAAACACCAAATGGAACCATCATGACAATATTATAGGCGACTTGATAGAACTCAGGTGATGCGAAAGCATGAAGCCATGTGCGAGGATCCCCACTCACCTTGACGTTGTGAATAAAATCTATGACAAATTGAAATGGGACAAGTTGTGTTCTTGGCGTATTCAATTGATTCACATATTCAAAGGACGGAAGTGGTAAAATGACTAAAAAATAGATATTCGTTAAATACAGAATAAACGAGTAAACAATCAAACTCCTAAGCACTGGAACAGAACCATATTTATGATATTGATATAAAATATAAGGTATAGTAAAAAGAGCCGCTAAAAAAGGAAATACAAGAAAAGCAACTTGAATAGGTATTAAATACTGACTCATACAATCACTCCTAACAACATTCCTATTATAACATGATAAATCCTTAAAAAAACTTACAGTTTTGTCACTCTGTAAATTCTAGACTTGGTTTTACTACTCCCATAATAAAAACCATCAAATAAGAAATCGAAAAAGCAAAACCAGCCAAAACATCCGACGCATAATGAACACCTAAATAAATACGACTAACTCCTACCAATAAGATCAAAAGAAAACATAGGCTACAACTAAAGAAACGAAGAGTTGGACGTTTTATTTTTTTAAACGCCAGATAAGCAAGTAAGCCATAGCATGCCATACTAATCATGGAATGCCCTGAAGGAAAACTATAGCCAGACTCTTCTATCATGCGAATCCCCTCTGGACGAGGGCGCATAAAAATACTTTTTAATCCCAAATTAAGCAACGTAATCATAATCAAATTAGAAAGCATCCAAATACTATAGGGTCGTTTCGGATAAAAAAGATAAAGGAGAAGAACAATCGCGATTAGCCAAAAAGCATTTCCAAAATTCGTAATCACCTTAAAAAAAGATGTCACAAAAGGTGTCTTTACTGTCATAACCATTTGATAGATCGTCTCGTCAAACGCATCTAATTCCTGTTCTAGCAAATTCTCTGTAACCATCAAAAAAATGATGACACCAATAAAGAAAAGAAGCAATTTACGATTTCGATAACAAAAATTTTTAATTTTTACCAACATGAGAAACCTCGAATCCAATTGCCATCACATGATATGTTTCTTGCTCTTCTTTCGAATAAATTGCATCATAGATTGCTTTCACTTCTTCTTTACTTTTACCAGAAAATCCTAATAAATCAACCGGATAATCATTTACCAAATCATCGATATTAAAATAATATGAAAGGCTTTTAATACGTACAATCAAGGACTCTTCGGTATCGATATCGATAAATTTGATCGTATCATCCACTTGATAAGATGAGCAAGCAGCATCGCAAAGACGAACATCAACTGTCTTTTTTCCATTCTTCACTGTCATAAAATATTCATGTTTCAAATAGCTTTTATGATTCATAACTTCACTCCTCTTGAAATTTCAAAAGTATTAACTTCATTACCTTTTTCTCATTTTTTATCTAACTATACTCAGTATTTTTATTATAGCAAGTTCCCAAATAGGAAGCAAGTAATGATTATCTCCCCATCATTAATCACACAAAACATTTTTTTCTCTATCATGTCTTATTTCAATTTATATTTTTATCTCCGAAAAAATTGATTCATCCTTTTTATTGCATATTTTTAATTAAATTCTGATAAATCATCTTTAATTCATTATGTTGCGATTCCGTAAGTGCCGTATAAGGATCACTTTGTGAATTGACACTTCCCAAATGATGTCCCACGATCTCTCCTTCTTTGATAAAATATACATCTGGAACATAAAGTGTCTTTTCACCGCTATTATTTGATTCTAAATAATCGTTTAAATACTCTTTCAGACGATCATAATCACTAGAATCATCACGGCCAATACTAGAAACATCAAAATAATAAACTTTATCGATATTTTGTTCTTGTGCAACTTCAATTAAAACAGGAATAATATTACGACACCAAGGACAAGTAGGAAAACCAAAATAAATAATACCGGTACCACCTTCTAAAATATGAAATACATCAGTACTAGATGCAAAAATCATAGGATTATCTTCCGGAATTGAAAGAACAATCGAATTTCCCTCACTATTTTGGTAATGATTATAACTTTCATATTCTGTTTTAAACTTCACTGCGTCCGTTTCGATAGGCTCATCAAATTCTTCCTTTTTAGTATCACACCCCACAACACCAAACATTAACATCACACTCATCAAAATAAGCAGCCACTTTTTCATACAACCAACCTCCAATGCGAAATGCGTTATAACAAAATTTAAAATAAAAAAGCTTTACTAAAAGTAAAACTTTAACTACTAAAATGGCGGAGACGGAGGGATTTGAACCCTCGCACCGGTTACCCCGATCTACACCCTTAGCAGGGGCGCCTCTTCAGCCTCTTGAGTACGTCTCCAGATTTCTAATAACAATATATACATCATCATGGACATTTAACATTTTACCTTATAATGATTCGTTTGTCAATCAGAATAACAGAAAAAGACTTTAAAGTTCTACGATAAATGATCTAAAAACCTCTAAAGGTTCCGATTAAACTCTTATGGTGCAGGAAATGGGACTCGAACCCACATGAATCTCTTCACAAGAACCTGAATCTTGCGTGTCTACCAATTCCACCATTCCTGCATAAACTTATTATACAACAAAAAAACTTGCATAAGCAAGTAATTTCTAAATGGTGACCCGTACGGGATTTGAACCCATGAATGCATGCGTGAAAGGCATGTGTGTTGAACCACTTCACCAACGGGCCATTAAATGGCGCCCCAAGCTGGACTCGAACCAGCGACCCCTTGATTAACAGTCAAGTGCTCTAACCAACTGAGCTATTGAGGCAATAAATGGTGGGCCTGACAGGACTTGAACCTGTGACCCCACGCTTATCAAGCGTGTGCTCTAACCAACTGAGCTACAAGCCCACTTTTCCATAAGACTATTTCAGTATACACGATTTTTCATACTTTGACAAGAGTTTTTCCCATAATTTTTTTATTTTTTCCCATTTCTAACTTATTTTCTTGTTTTTAATCGAATATTCCTAGTCTACTATAGTTTATTCTCATTTCGAAAATTTATTCTTTATCATTCTTATTTGCTATTTATTTCATGAGATTCAAAAAAACGATCTCTTCTATTAAATTCCCATAAATTTGGAAAAAAGGATTGCGTTTTTATATAAAATAAGGTAAAATGTAATACGTAACGGGCGATTAGCTCAGTTGGTTAGAGCACCTGCCTTACAAGCAGGGGGTCATAGGTTCGAGTCCTATATCGCCCACCATGCTTTGTCTCCTTAGCTCAGTTGGTAGAGCAACTGACTCTTAATCAGTGGGTCTGCGGTTCGAGCCCGCAAGGGGACACCATTTGATGATTCAAGCTACACATCTGTGTAGTTTTTATTTTTACATAAATTTGAATAAAAAGCAATATTCTTTTTCATAATATAATAGGTGACAATATGAAAAAAGAAACATTATGGCAAGCAGGAATCAAAGTAGAAAAAAATAAAAAAGTAATCCATACTCCTTATCAAACAGATATTTTAATTATTGGTGGTGGAATAGCAGGCATTGAAACTGCTTATCATTTAAAAGATAGTAAACAAAAGGTAACCGTTATTGACAGCGATATCATTGGTTTTGGTGTCTCTTCCAATTCGACGGGAAAGCTAACCTATCTACAGGAACTTCCCTACCATAAATTAACCCAAACATTTGATTTTTATACGGCCTTGAAGTATTTAGAAAGCCAAAAAGAAGCCATTCAAATTGCTCGTAAAAATACGATTCGAAATAACATTGACTGTAACTTCGAAATTGTCTCTTCTTACACGTTTACCAACGACGAAAAGAAAATCAAAGCCTTTCAAAAAGAACAAGATTTTTTCGATAAAATCAAATTACCATATCAAGTTGTGGACAGTCTACCTATTCCCTACTCAATTAAATATGGTATTCGCGTGGATGATACAGCTATTTTTCATCCCGTTAAATATATAAGAGGATTATTAACAATCATTGAAAAAAAGGGCATCGATGTTTATGAAAATGTTCGCGCACTAACATTAGAAAAACACGATAAACATTATATTGTGCATACGAACCGAGGTGATATTGTGGCAACTAAAGTCGTTGTGACAACACACTATCCTTTCTTTCTAGATCCTGGTTGGATTCCTCTACGTACACACATCGAAAAAGATTATGTAGGGGCTGCTTCCATCGATAACGTACATAATTTTAGTGCCATTACAGAAGGAAGTCCAACTGAATCAATTCGCTATCATCAAGATAAAAACGCTTATATTATCTATGCTGGCGAAAGTCATAAAACAGATCAAGCAATGGATGCTAAGAAAGAATACGAAAAACTAAAAAAACAAATGGAAGATTATTTACAAGTGACGCCTCTTTATCAATGGTCTACTCACGATGTTATGACCAATGATGGACTTCCTTTTATTGGAAGAATGGAAAAAAAGAATGATCATTTATTGATAGCTACCGGATTCAATAAATGGGGAATGACAAACGGTATCATTGCTGGCAAAATATTAAGTGATATTCTATTAGGGAAAGAAAATGAATACGAAAAAATATTTGACCCTAATCGATCATTCAATAAAAAGAAAATCACGAGCTTTTTTCTAGATGTTTATCAAACAAGTAAATCAATTTTAAAAACAAAATTTCATACCAACAAACCATACTATCCTAACAATGTAAAAATTACACATGAAGATGGTAAAAAGATTGGCATTTATACGGATGAGAATGGGAGAGAACACAAAGTTCGAAATCTATGTCCTCATTTAAAATGTAGTCTCATTTTCAACGAAGTGGATAAAACTTGGGATTGTCCTTGTCATGGAAGCCGTTTCGATATTGATGGTAATGTGATTGAAGGTCCTAGTGTCTACGATATAAAATTATAAAAAAGATTCCCTTTTGATTAAGAAAAAAATAACAGAACTCTGTTATTTTAATTTGCCTTTCACACCTTTTATTCCTTTCGTTCCGCTAAAATTACTAAGGATATTTGTTTCGAAAGAAATCACTTTTTTATTTCGATTTTTATATTCTTTAATTGCTAAAGAGATCATATCATCCAACAATTCTCGATATGGTTTTCCAACTGGTTCCCATAAATAGAAAGATAAACTTCCTGGAATAGTATTTGGCTCATTGATATAGACTTTTTCATTCTTTTTATCAATCAAGAAATCAATACGGCAAACACCACTTAAATTGAGAGCCTTGAAAGCTAACTTCGCTAATTCTTGTACTTTTTCTGTCAACTCATTACTGATGCGAGCCGGAACAATACGATTAGTAGAAGCCATTCCTTTGCTTTTACCGCCTTTACTGCCTCCTAAGTATTTATCTCGGTAAGTCAAGAACTCTTCGCTCCCCATTACTTCTTCGATTGCTCCCGTTTGTTGATATTCGTAATTACCAAGTACACTACAATTTACTTCGACTAAATGATCGACTGCTTTTTCAATAATCACTTTTTCATCATAACGAATAGCTTCGCGTACTGCTTTATCTAAATCCAATTCATCTTTTACAAATTCGATACCTACACTACTTCCTAAAGAAGCTGGTTTTACGATAACTGGATATCCCATCTTTTTAACATCACGAAAGATTTCATCTTTATGTGCTAAATATTCACAATCATAAAACCATGTATAATCGACAACAGGAAGTCCAGTAGCCTCAAATACTTGTTTCATTACGATTTTATCTTGTCCTAATGCAGACCCTAAAACATCACTTCCAACCGTAGGAACTCCAATTGTTTTCAAATATCCAGCCAAAGTTCCATCTTCGGCATTATTACCATGAACGATGGGAAATGCAACATCGATCGTATCTAATACGCGTTTAAATAAACCAGTCGTCTGTAAAACAAATTCTCCATTTTTATTATAAAAAGTCACCTTTTTTGCATAACGTTTCACTAATTCAAGATCCTTATAAACCTCGATATCCATAAGCATTTTTCCAGTATACCATTGTCTATCCTTTGTAATATAAATTGGTATAATATCATATTTTTCTTTATCTAAATGATTCATAGCTTGTACAGCTGAGATAATACTTACTTCATGTTCGACTGTTGGCCCACCAAAAATCACTCCTACTTTTATTTTCATCTTACTTCACTCCTATTCGTTAAATATATCAGGTAAATCGTTTTCTAGTAATACATAGGTCTCATGACCTTCACTTAATTTTGTTACAAGAGGGAAAGCCTCTTTTACATCATTCAAAACATAAATATTTTTCTCTTTAAATTTTTCTTCTTTCAAACCGTCATAAATTGGTTTTGTTTGATCCTTTCCAATTAAAATCACAATATCGGCATGACCGGCAATCACATGACCAAATTCATTATTAAGTTTATATTGTTCAATTCCAAGTTCGATCATACCAGGCGTTACAATGATTCGTTTTCCAGGCATCATTCCTAGTACTTCAACTGCCATTTTAGAACCAACTGGATTAGAATTATAAGCATCATCAATAATATTAATTTGCCCATATTTCTTTAATTCTAAACGATGTTCTACAGGATTTACACGCTTTACTGCTAGTTGCAATTCTGGAATACTAATGCCTAAATACTTTCCTAAACAAATAGAGGACAAAATATTATAAATATTGTGACGCCCTAATAACCTTGTTTCAAAATGATACTTCGTTTTATCACCTTTAAAAACACAATCAAAAGAAGTACCTTGATGAGAAAGTTTAATATTAGTTGCATACAAATCAACATCATGATTTTCGATACCGATCCATAAAATCTTACAATCATTCTTTAACTCGTAAGAACGTTGATAAGGATCATCAGCATTTAAAATACCGCAACCATCACTTGGCAATGATTCGATCAATTCAAATTTCCCTTTTTGAATATTTTCACGACTACCAAAACTTTCCAAATGAGCAGTTCCTATCGTCGTTAAAATTCCATAAGTAGGTTTTACAAAATCACACAATTCTTTGATTTCTCCACGTTTAAATGCACCCATTTCAGCAATAAAATAATCATTAAATTTATCAAGATAATTATTGACTGTATTAATTAATCCATACGTCGTATTGAAATTCTTCGGAGTCGCAAAAGCAATATATTTGACATTCAAAATATCATTCAAAATATTCTTACTACTCGTTTTCCCATAACTCCCCGTAATTCCAATCACTTTCATACGATTTAAACTAGCAAGTTTACGAGACGCTTGATGTTTATAATAATAGAAAACACCTTTTTCGATTGGAACATTGATGAATGCTGCCAACATAACAACAAAATAATGAAAATAGATTAATGCACCCAAAATAAAGTAATAGTAACCAATCAAATTTTCATCAAACCAAATCATCATTGGTAAAATAGCTATTAAGTATAAAAGAACAATCGTAATACAAAGACGCATAACACGCTTTGTAAACACAAGTGGTTTTTTTACCTGTTCTTTACGCATTCTCGTAAAGTAAAGATAAGTGACTACCATATAGAAAAAATCAAATAAAATCATAGCCAGATTAGAATTTACAACCAAGGCAAGACATGCTGCTACGACAAACAACATATCATTATCGACAAACACACGGTAGCGATTCTGTATAATCCATTTAAAAAAGCGTTCATCTTCGTTATACCAGTTTTGTTGCAACATATGTAATGCTTTTTTACTTTTTAAAATAAAATAAATCAACAATGGAATTAATGATAATAGAAAATAAATTCTCATGACTATTCTCCTTTGCTACCAAAAAAACTATACAAAACATTTACCGTTTGATGCAAACGTTCTAAATAAGCATAGTGTGTACATCCTTCATAAGTAACGACACCTGCATTACGAATTAAATCTTCTAATTGATGAGCACGCACGTAAGGAACCGCCTCATCATTCGTACCCCAAATAATTAAAGAAGGGCACATGATTTTCTTGCACTCTTCACTGATGTCAGTATTGACATGAAGTGTCAAAATCTCTCTCATAATAGGAGAAGCATTCCGATAGTCAGTCGAACCAATATGTTTTTTTGCAAAACCTTCTAACTGATTTAAAACAGGTACTTTTTTCAATGATTTTAACACTTTTGTTTTGAAGGATAATTTCGTTACTTCTTTTTTATAGGTAGGTGCAAGTAAAACCAACTTATTCGTATCATACATACTCGCATAAAGTAAACTAATTTTACCTCCAAAAGAATGCCCTACTAAGATGGGTTTACGAATTCCTAAACTAGATAATAATTGTTTTACACACTCTGCATATTCATAAACAGTCCAAGCATATTTTGGCTCATCACTTTCTCCAAATCCAGGTAAATCTAGAATAGTAATATGATAATCACGAGCAAGCAAATCCCCTAGTGGACGCATCATTTGAATATTTTGACCCCAACCATGTAAGAAAACAACATCTTCTCCTCTTTCATTTCCATATGTGATATAATTGATATTCACATCATTGATTTTTTTTATCATCTTATCACCATTAACATTATACCTCATTTTTCTATGTTTTTACAGGAAAAATAGAGTGAAATAAAAAATTCACTCTATTTTTTGACTATCTTCGACAAAGAAATAAAAACTAATTCCAAACAAAACTAGAAAAATTAATAAAAGAATGGCTAAGAACGTTCCCGATGAAAACGAGAAAGACGCTAAACATAACGTACTAATATTCACACTGATATGAGCAAACATCGATAATTTTAAATTACTAGTTCGCATATAAATCCATATAAATAATGTTCCCATAATCAAGGCATAAATGATTTGACTAATACCTTGATGACAGAAAGCAAAAATCAAAGTAACGATCAATGCTGGCCAAAAACCAGAAAATTGTTTCTTTAATTCTTCAAACATAATGCCTCGAAAAACCAATTCTTCCAAAATAGGACCAGTAATACCGATCGTTAAAATTTGCATCCATAAATGATAATGAATATCGTTTGAAACCGTTACTGGAAACAAAAATTGTAACACGATATCACTCGTAAGTGCTAATCCTATTCCGATCATAGCGATCAAAAAAAACTCTTTTATATTCCCTCTTTGTTTCTTACGTGAGATCGACTTTTTATAAAAAAAAGAAAAAAGGAAAATTAATAACATGTTCCACAAAAAGACAATCCACGTATAATCAGCAACAAACTGATTCAGTTCTTTTTGCACTACAACATCACTAACATCCGATATCTGATGAATCGTTAAATAGGCATAAGTCAAAATAAAAGCAATTAGAAATTGACCAATTCCCAGTAAAACAGGCCAAATGATTACTCTTATAACATTCCAAACGCTCTGTAATAAACGATTCATCTATGATCCCTTCTTATTATGTTCTTGAAACATTTCTTTTAAAGTTACACCTAAAGTAGCCATATTCTGTAAATCAGATGGAACAATAATTTTGGTCGCTTCTCCATTTGCAAGATCTCTAAGAGCATCAAAACTTTTTAATGTTAAAACAGCCTGATCAGCCTTTGCCTCTTTTAACAATTTAATTCCCTGTGCTTCTGCTTCTTTTAGTTTTAAAATAGCTTCTGCTTCGCCTTCGGCAATCCGAATTTGACTTTCACGTTTCGCTTCTGCACGCAAGATAGCACTTTCTTTTTCTCCTTCAGCAATCAAGATACTAGATTTTTTCTCTCCTTCTGCTTGTAAAATTTTTTCGCGACGTTCACGTTCTGCACGCATTTGTTTTTCCATCGCCTCTTGAATATCACGAGGAGGAATAATATTTTTTACTTCAACACGATTCACTTTAATACCCCATGGGTCAGTTGCTTCATCTAAAATAGCACGCATTTTAGAATTGATAATATCTCTAGATGTTAACGTTTGATCGAGCTCCAAATCACCAATCAAATTACGAAGCGTAGTCGCTGTTAAATTTTCAATGGCGCGGATAGGATCTTCAACACCATAAGTATATAGTTTTGCATCCGTAATTTGAAAATAAACTACAGTGTCAATCTGCATCGTAACATTATCTTTGGTAATCACTGGTTGTGGATCAAAATCCTTTACAATTTCCTTTAAACTGACACGATTAGAAATACGATCGACGAACGGAATTTTAAAATGTAACCCGTTTGACCAGGTACCATAATAAGAACCAATTCGTTCAATTACATATGCTTTGGCTTGTGGTACGACTTTAATATTAGGAATGATTAAAACGGCAGCCAATACAACTAAAATAATAAATAACTCCATACAACTACTCCTCTACTTCTTCTACCTTTAACTTTACTCCATCAATGGCTAGTACTCGAACGGTACATCCAACCTTAATTTTACGTCCCGTATCGATAAAAGCAGTCCATTTTTTCCCGTCTACCTTTACTTCCCCCATATGTTTTCTCGTAATTTCTTCAGTTACGACACCTTCCATTCCAACAACACGATCTAAATTCGTCTTTTCTCCATCTCTAACGAGCCATTTTTGCAAAAGTGGACGAGTAATCACTAATAATATAATTCCCAAAACAGCAAACCAACCAAATTGAACAAGAAAACTATCATTGATAAAGGAAACACCCAGAGCAACCAATCCACTAATCACGAACCAAATAGTGGTCAAATTGACCGTCATCAATTCGATTAAAGTAAGTAAAATAATTATTCCAAGCCATATATAAACCATACTTATCACCTTGAACTCAGTATACTACAAAATATGATAAATGACAAGAAAAAAGAACGACACACGTTCTTAATAAACTGGTTGATATCGAATCTTTGGTTCACGATTTTGCAAGGCTTCCATAGTGGCATGAGAAGCTTTTACTCTAACCTTTAAAATGCGGATTCCCATATAATCAATTTGGGTAAGTTCTTTTATAAAACCATTTTCTCTCAATATTTTTTGATAATATGTAAGCATTCGATCCAAATTATTTTGATTACTCGCATAATTAAAATAAAACTCCTTTTGTTTTATTTTTTTATCTACAACCTCAGAAAAAAATGGCTTTATCATCAATACTTCCATATCTTCCAACAAGTAATCTTTTAAATTGTTCGTATTTACTTGCAAATTGCTAAAATCAATTTCATAAGTAGCAAGAAAAGGATCACGATCTAAATAACCACTCACCCCAATCATAGGTTGTAATATTGGATGAGAATCACATATTCTGATCAAAAAAATCAACAAAAAAAATAATAAAGCAATTTTTTTCATATTAATCACCTCATTATTTTTAGTATGAACTATTTGAACAATTTTAAACTATCTCTATTTAGTATAAGCGTTACTTTCAACCGCTTGACTAATTAAAGTTTTAGCATTTTCTTGTAAGTTTTGCTTTGCTTGGTTCAACGTTTGAATTTGAATTGATTTTGGAGCTTCAATTTCTAATTCATCCGTCTTCTGTGGATCACCGACCGGTTCAATGACAGCTCGTCCCTGATCATCTGACGCATGTAATGTAGGAATTTCTTCTTCGACAACTTTATTTGGATCCTGTACAGGTTCCATATGATTTTCAATTTTTACTTGATTATTAGCCTCTTTAAGATCTTCTACATATTCATTGGTCATACGAATATCACGGCTATCTTCTTCTTCAATCGAATCTTCAGGAGCGAAAATAAATTCCTTTAATTTTCCTGGTATATGGAATTTTCGAGCCACGTAAACTGCACCAGCAGTTACTCCACCCCCAATTGCGACAGCAGTCCCAACAGCAGTTCCGAAAGTAGCAACAATCGTACCAAAACCAAGTAAAGTAGCTCCTACAATCGCACCTGCTGCTAATACTTTTCCAGCACCTGCCAAACTTTTTACCATTTTAGGTAATGCTTTACTTTTCTTACTTCCTTCTTGCTTGATATCCTCTAACGGCTTTTCTACCTTTGAATCTTGTATTTGATCTTGTTTTTCCTCTTGATTAGAAGGATTAGGATCTACTTTCACCTTCTCTTCTTCCGATTTCTTCTCTTCTTCCGATTTCTTTTCTTCTTCTACTTTTTTCTCTTGTTCTACCTTCGTTTTCTCTTCTTGCAAACGTTCCATATAAGTTTTAACTTCAGGATTGGTATAAGTCATATCATCATGAATGGTAATTTGATCAATTTTTTCAACTAATTCTGGATGTAAGGACAAAAATGATAATTTATTTGCAAGTTGCTTTCTTTCCTTTTCTAATTCTTGCATTTTCGTATAATATTCAGCCACACCGTTTGGTTCTACTTCATCAGTCAAACGTGCTTCTTCTTCTTTAATTTCCATAAGGCGAAGATTAAATTGTTCACGTTTTTCTTCAACCAACAACTGATGATTATACTCTCGTTCTAACTTGTTATAATGAGACAATTTTTCATCATAAAGTGTTTTTAAACGCGTCGCAAATTGCCAAAAATTATTATCATTTATCAGTACTGCTTCGTTCCCATTTTCCGCAAGATAACGTTGTCTTTCCTTATAATTCATAGGAGCTGGTATAGGCTCTTCCATAAATTTTATTATCTGATCATCGCTATAACCTTGTTCTTTCCCACGTTCAAATATTTGATAATACATATTCTTTTTAGCGTCACGTAACTCTTCGCGTGCTATTCCTAATGTTTCTTCATTTACCATGAATGATCACTCCTATTCGCTTTTTTTTGATGCTTGAACTTGTTTGATAACTTCTTTCATGACACGTTTGATCTCAGACCACTCTTCGTCTGTATCAATTCCCTTTAACACAACATGACCATTATTACTACGATCTACCGTTGAAGCATGAACCGTTACTAAACCTTTTTCATCTACTTCATTAAATGTATATAAAAGATATTCCTTTCCAGTAAGATCTAAAGTGAAATTCAACAAAACTTCAGCTTCTCCAGGGGTTCCGTCTTCTTTTATTACATTAATCATTTGTTTTTCTTCCATATATTATTTCCTCCTTTTATATTCCATACATGAATTATAGCATATTTTACTATAAAAAAATAGTTATTTTACGTTTTTTTGTCAAAAAAAAGTAAACTAGTGAAATAAGCACAAAAATGATCCCTATTACTAGGGATCTCAGGGGGTTTTTTGGTTGAGCACTCTCACACTTAGTCCGTAAGAGCCTCAAGCGTGAACGTATTCACGCTATTATCATTATAACAGCAACCGAAAAAAAGTCAAGTTACAAATTAATCTAATTGCACAGCTAGTTCGATCATATTTTTCACATATTTATATTCATCGGAATCGTAAAGAGGACTTTCTAAAAAAGCTTCACTATCTTCTTTTGCCTTTAACAAAATCGAATAATCTCTTTTTATATCAGCAACTTGAAAGCTCATATCTCCACTCTGACGATAACCAAACAAATCACCACTTCCACGAAGTTTAAAATCTTCTTCGCTTATTTTAAAGCCATCACAAGTTTCTTCCAAAACATGTAAACGTTCGGTATCTTTTCTGGCAATTAAAATACAATAAGATTGTAAATCGTTACGGCCAACTCGACCTCGTAGTTGATGGAGACTCGATAAACCAAAGCGATCACTTTCAAAAATCACCATCATCGTTGCATTTGCAACATCGACTCCTACCTCAATTACCGTCGTACTAATCAAGATTTGTATTTGGTTTTCTTTAAACGCATTCATTACTTCATCTTTTTCTGTACTCTTCATCTTACCATGTAACGTTCCTACTTGAAAATATTTTCCAAATGCCTTTTGCATCTTTTCTGTCAATGTTTTAACATTTTCTAAATGACTATTTTCACTCTCTTCAATCATAGGTGCAATCACATAAACTTGGTGACCTAATTTTAACTCTCGAAGCATTTCATTCAATACCCAAGTAATTTCTTTCAACGATTTTACCGTTGTGATAACTGGTTTCCTTCCACTTGGCATCGTTTTGATACTAGAAATATCCATATCACCATAGATTGTCAAAGCATAGGTTCGGGGAATAGGCGTCGCACTCATATAAAGAATATCAGGAAATAATCCTTTGTTTTTTAGATTTCCTCGTTGCGAGACGCCAAAACGATGCTGCTCATCAGTAATGACTAATCCCAGATTATGGTAAATGGCATCTTCACTGATCAAAGCATGGGTACCAATCACCATATCGATGGTACCATCTTTCAATCCTACATATAATGCTTTCTTTTCTTTCGCCTTTAATTTTCCTGTTAACAATCCAACATGAATATTCGTACCCTCTACTAAACGAGCCAAAGATTCATAATGCTGAATCGCCAAAATTTCCGTCGGTGCCATAAGTGCACTTTGATAACCACTTAAATAATTCATATACATGCTAATAAAGGCTACGATCGTCTTTCCACTTCCTACATCACCTTGCAATAAGCGATTCATCTTATGGATATCGTTTAAATCATGATAAATGTCATCGACACATTTCTTTTGATCATCGGTCAAATGAAATGGTAATCGTTCTAAAAATGCTTCTACTTCTTCATAAGAAACATTTCTTTTAATACCTCGTTCTTTTCCTTTTTTATTTTTTAAGTAATTCATCTTGAGCATAAATAAAAACAATTCTTCATATTTTGTACGCAATCTAGCCTGTTTCAACATGGCGATGTTTTGGGGCTTATGCATGGCACGAATACTTTGTTCTTTTTCTAAAAAATGATAATGAGAAGCAATAGGTGCAGGAATATAATCAACCACGTCAAATGGCATATGAAGTGCTTCTTCGATAAAACTTCCCAACTGTTTCGATGTAATACCATTCACTACATGATAAACCGGTTCTACTCTCACTTCATCTGGAAGAAATCCAAAACGAAGGTCACTGGCAACAATCGTATGTCTTTTTAAATCGTATTTCCCAAAAACACTAATTGCTACGCCAGGTACTAATTTATTTTTTAAAAAACCGCGATTATAGATGATAACTTGAAACAATTGTTCCTCACTACGCATGCGAAATGTCATTTTATTCATCTTTCGATTAAAGTGAAAAAGCGAGGGAACATTTTCTACTACCCCATCCATAATAATAGGATCATCTTGAGTAAGCATTTCCATGTCGCTTCTTTTAATCACATCATAACGAAATGGATAATACATGACAAGATCGTTTACATTATGAATATTTAACTTTTCTAATAAACGGAGTGACTTTGGTCCGATTCCTTTCATTTCTTCCAGCATTTTCTCACCATGCTTTCTACTTATTCATTATAACAAACAGTTGTTCGTTTATCAACTAATTTATCAGGATTTTCTCTCATTTTGAACAAAAAAGGCTTGACAAAAAGGACAAGATCGATTAGTATATACAGTACCAATTCGAATTAGGCGAATTGGCATGCTAGTATCACACTAGCCAACCCCTTTTTATTCTTTTATGGAACGGTTCTCAGGGGGACCGTTCTTTTGTTTGAAAAAAATCCCATTACTAAATAAAGATAATGGGATTTTTTTCATTTATTTTCTTCTTTTAAAAGCAACAGGTCACTTGCCACAAGTTGTAATTTATCGTACCTTTTTTCCACTTTCGCTGTCACAAGTAAAATATCACCGACTTTGACATGAGCGTATTTTTGATACATCTTCGGAAATAATACGACATCGATCGTCGATAATTCATCACTACCAGAAAGAAAACACATCTTGTCATTTTTTTTAGTCAAAACTTCCTTAGCATGTTCAACATAAAGGACAGTTTCAATGGTAGTATCAAAATATTTGTTCAAATCACCAATCGCAACACTATTTGGATATTTCAACTTATACTCCGTCACGGGATGATTCGATAGATAAAAACCAAACACATCTAGTTCTTTTTCCATCAATACTGATTTTGGATATTCTGGTTTTATTTCCAATTCGGGCTTTTCTACAAATTCTTCGTTTAAATCTTTCATTAAATCGCCATAGTTGATTAAAACATCCAAATTGTATTCCAATGTTTGACGACTAAGGCCAAACGAAGTAAATACACCTGCCGCAATCAAACTTTCTAATACTTTACGATTGACTCCCTTTCCATAAAGTCTCCTCATCACGTCAAAAATATCTTGAAAAGGTCCTTTTTCTCGTTCTTTTAAAATCGTTTTTATGGTACTAGTACCTACATTTTTAATATTGGTTAAAGGATAACGAATGCCAAATTCTTCAATTTTATACTCTTCTGTACTCAAATTGATATCTGGTTTTAAAATATCGATGTGATTCAGTTTACACTCATAAATATATTCTTTGGTTTTTACCTCACTTCCAATCACCATCGATAATAAAGCTTTCATGAAGTAATTAGGATAATGTGCCTTTAGATAAGCCATACGATACGCAATCATCGCATATGCGACCGAATGTGCTCGATTAAACCCATATGATGCGAATTTCATGATCAAATCATAGACACGTTCACTCACCTCTTTGGTATATCCTCTCTCGATACTTCGTGATATAAACTTTTCTCTTTCGCTTCTCATCACTTCTTCTTTTTTCTTGGATATTGCTTTCCTTAGAATATCTGCTTCTCCAAGCGAATAACCAGCCATAATACTAGCCACTTGCATAATCTGCTCCTGATAAATCATAATGCCATAAGTCGGTTCTAAAACACGTTTCAAATCAGGATGAATATAATCGATTTTTTCAAGTCCTCTTCTTCTTTTAATATAAGAATCGATATTGTTCATTGGTCCAGGGCGAAACAAAGCTACAGCTGCCGTTACTTCTTCAAAATTGACAGGTTTAAATTTGCGCAAAAAGTTCATCATTCCTGCCGATTCAAATTGAAAAATACCAACGGTATTGACCGTCGTGAAAATATTGATTGCATCTTTATCATTTTCTGGAATCTCTTCGAATTTTAAAGAAAGATGCATATCATGATTCAAATCTTCTAACACGTCACTAATTAAAGTTAAATTACGAAGAGCAAGAAAGTCCATTTTGAGTAAACCCAAATCCTCTAAATATTCCATTGAATATCCAGTCGTATAAAAACCTTCATGATTGAGATCGAGAGGAATGATCATATCAAGATCAACACGGCACATCACAATTCCCGCAGCATGAACACTAGAGTGACGTTTCAATCCTTCTAGTTTCATACCAATTTTATAAAGTTTGATCAAGTCCGAATCGATCTTTAAATAAGTACGTAACATTTCACTTTGCTGATAATTTTGACGTAAAGACTGTCTAGAATCCAACATCTTACAAACACGATCGATTACTTTCAAATCAATCTCTAGTGCTTTTCCAACATCGCGAATCACTTGTTTACTAGCAAGGGTACCAAACGTAATGATACCAGCCACTCTTTTCATTCCATATTTATCGATACAATACTGGATAACTTCCTCTCTACGATTATATTCAAAATCGATATCGATATCTGGCATCGAAATACGTTCTGGATTTAAAAAGCGTTCGAAAAGCAATTGATAACGAATCGGATCAATCGAAGTAATATTAAGTAGATAGGAAACTAAACTTCCGGCCGCACTCCCTCTTCCTGTTCCTACTAAAATATTATGGTCTTTCGCATATTTCACATAATCCCAAACAATGAGAAAGTAATTACAAAAACCCATTCGATTAATAATATCAAGCTCGTATTTTAAACGGTCGATATAGACTTTATTCACGCGTTCTCCAAAAAGACGTTTTAATCCCTCTTTGCAAAGCTCTCGTAAATAAAGATAAGGTTCTTTTCCATCTGGACATGGATAAATAGGCAATAAGTCTTTATGAATCGTCAAAGTCAAATGACACATCGAATCGATCTTTAAAAAGGAATCCATATCAGGAATTGACTGATACTCCTCCTCCGTCGGAAGTGCATAATTTAAAGGATCTTTTACGACTTCACGAATGGGAATCCCTCTTCTAATTGCCTCCAAATAGGGATAATACTCTTGATCTTGTTTTTCTAAATAATAAATAGGACGAATATAGACCAAATCACCATCTAATTCACGTCTTTCATCAAATGTCTGATATCCCTTCAAAACAACCGGATATAATTTGTTAATTAGTTCGTAATAACTGAGGGAAGCATAAGGAACAACCGCAAGTAATCCATTATTTTCACGTGCTAAATCATCCAAGGTTAAAGATCTCTCTGACTTCAGAGTAGCAAGTTTAAGAAGCGATTGATATCCAGACTCATTCTCAGCATATAGGAGAATCGTATAATGATCGACTTCTACTTCTAGCCCGATAATTGACTTAATCCCCTCTTTTTCACAGGCTAACATAAATTCACGTGCACCAAACAAATTAGAATCCATGATAGCTAGTGTACGATAGCCAATATCAGATGCTCGTTTCACTAACTCAGGAATTTGTATCATGCTAGAAAGTAAAGAATATTGTGTTTTTATATTAAGTGCAATCATTTTCACATCCTCCTTTACTAGTTAAATTATATCATCTTTACACCCATTATACAAATAAAATCACAAACATTTGTACTTCTATCAAAAATAAGATATAATGAATGTGATAGGGACAGCACTACTACGTAGTTCCTATCTTTTTGTTGTAAATAAAGCGAAATACGCGTATAATAAAGAAACAAGGAGGACTTTATGAAAGAGAATTATCAATTGAAATTAGAAAAAGAGTTGAATCATATCATAACCCAAGAAAAAGTGCCAACCCTTCTATTACACAGTTGTTGTGCGCCATGTAGCAGTTATGTCTTAGAATATCTTTCCCGTTATTTTATGATTACCATTCTCTATTACAATCCAAACATTTACCCAGAAGAAGAATATCAGAGAAGATGTTTAGAACAACAAGAATTCATTCGCAAACTAAAGACCAAATATCCCGTTCATTTAGTAATCGATGCTTACGATAGTTCCGCTTTCTATCAAACCATAAAAGGCCTCGAAAAAGAAAAAGAAGGTGGTCAACGTTGTTTTAAATGTTATCAGCTACGCATGGAAAAAGCTGCCAAATACGCTCATGACCATCACTTTGACTATTTTACAACGACTCTTTCGATCAGTCCTTATAAAAATAGTACTTGGATCAATGAGATAGGCTCATCCTTACAAGAAACTTATCACACCACTTATCTATATGCTGATTTCAAAAAAAAGAACGGTTATAAACGTTCGATTGAATTATCTTTACAATACGGTCTTTATCGCCAAGATTATTGTGGTTGTGTTTATTCAAAATTAGAACGCGAAGAAAAAATAAACGCATGATTTTCTCATCATACTAACGTATTATGGTTATATAACCAATATTTTGACTTTTTTGCTGGAAAATATTGACGTAATTTATGGAATATGCTAGAATGAAATTGTGTTAGAGTGTGTGTGTTTTTTATATATTATCAATGGATCCGAACCTTCTATATAATGTTATTCCCTAACATACATAGAGTTCCATTCGATATACCTTTCACAAGCACAATCTAACATAAAGCCCCACATTTGTGAGGTTTTTTTTGTACCATTTTTTTATTTTTGAAATCGAGAAATATTAAGAACGATCCCCATACTACAAAGAGTAATAAGCAAACTAGATCCACCATAAGAAAGAAATGGTAATGTAACGCCCCTTACAAGTTTTTTGGTAAACTAAAAAGATGGTTGCAAGTTTTTTGGTAAACAAAAGTTTTTAAAAAAAATCACCTTAAATATGATGTTAATTCTGGAAACTTAAAGTACAATTTAATATTATTATCATTATCAATTTCTACTTTTTCTACTAAATTAACTATCAATTCTCTACTCGGTTTTTTCGTTTTAAGAAATGACCTTACTGCAGTTTTACAACTTTCAAAATCAAATCTCTTAATTGCCATCACAACTTTTTCTTTTTGCTCTAACAACTCTTTTTTCTTGGCAGAAGATACTTCTAATTTTTCATTATAATTATTTAACAAACTATCAAAAGTTTTTTCTGGTATTTTGTTACCTACTTTATCAATA
The DNA here is from genome assembly GCA_944332005.1 of uncultured Bacilli bacterium. Lineage (GTDB taxonomy): Bacteria > Bacillota_I > Bacilli_A > RF39 > UBA660 > CALVRE01. The sequence goes on along the minus strand of CALVJD010000002.1, from coordinate 178 downwards.
TAAATTTGCTCGATCAAAGTATCATATTTACTTATTTCTTTAGTTAAAATATCAATTTGTTTTTGAAGTTTTGTTATCTCTGATTCTAATAATTTATTAGCATCATAAGTAAGTTTTTTTTTTTTTTTTTTTTTCAAATAAGAATCACAAATTTCATTAATTATTTTAATTAAATCTT
>CALVJD010000001.1 GCA_944332005.1 uncultured Bacilli bacterium | reverse complement strand
GAAAAATGATAGAATGAAAACATAAAGAAATAATAAAATAGTATGCAAGAAGCAGTCGAGGGGAAGACGCTTTTTTATAGGGAACAAAACCCCCTGTAAAAAGTGTCCAAAAATATGATAACATCCCTTGGTTGCGGTATGCACACGGGGGGGGGGTATTATATACCTCTCTTTTTTGTGTTGGAAGGATGATAGAATGAAGAAACGATATGTCATAATAATCGGAGTAGTAATGTTATTAATAGGAATGACCTCGACTTATGCAGTAACAACGTTATATGAAGCGAGTGAAGTAGGATATGATAATAGTAGTAGTGGGACAAGCAATACCGATGTCCAAGGGGCAATAGATGAATTATATGAACTATCAGAGAATGCAACTACCATTACTGGAAATTGTAACAATGTAGCAAAGCCCAATCTAGGAACGAATTTAATTCCTGTAACATTATCCGATGATGGAACCGTAACCTATGCGGATACGACTACAAAATGGTATAACTATTGTGAGAAGAAGTGGGCGAATGCAATTCACTTAGTAGATAATCCAAGTAAAGAATATAAGATAGGAGATATCATTTTAGAAAGTGATATTCGTTCTTATTTTGTGTGGATACCGAAATATAAATACCGACTTTGGAATGTAGATGTGGATACACCATTAAGATTGGCTCATTCGATCGACATTATTTTTGATACGAATAATACGACGGATATCGAAGGAGAAAGTTGTGCAACACCCATGAATAGTGGAGAGAGTGGGAATTGTGATAATGGCGAATACATGACGCATCCAGCATTCATTAGTATGAACGTTGATGGATTCTGGGTAGGGAAGTTTGAACCAACGGGAAGTATCTCTAATATCACTGTAAAACCGAATCAAGCATCATTAAGGAATCAGAACGTCTATAATATGTTTGTCAATGCATATAACTATTCAAGAGAGAATGATTCGCATATGATGAAGAATACGGAGTGGGGAGCGGTGGCTTATTTAAGTCATTCACTTTATGGGATTGATAAAGAGATTAATATTAATAACAACAACTCTTTTATAACCGGAAGTAGTAGTTTACTCACCCTTCAGCAAGGAAGGTATCCTGGTACTTATGGGAATGGAAGTGCTTATAATCAAGCATATAATACGGAATTAGGATATCTAGCGAGCACAACGGGTAATATCACAGGAGTATATGATATGTCAGGAGGAGCACATGAATATATGGCATCTTACCGAACAAACACTTATGGAAGTAGTGGCTTTAACGCGACGAATATCCAAACTTATGATTCAAAATATTTTGATGTATACTTAAGTAATAGTACGGAAAGTAGTTATCAGAATCGTATCTTAGGAGATGCGACGGGAGAGATGGGACCATTTGTAACCTTTGCCGATAGTGACGGTGGATCAAGACCACATAATCTATGGTATTCCGATATTTCTTCGTGGATTGATTCGTCTAACCCATGGACTTTTCGAGGTGGTCTTCACAATATTGGTGTACTTGCAAGTCAGTTTTATTTTGCTAGAAACCCTGGAACATTTCATAGCAGTGGTTCGTTCCGTCTCGTGCTCGCTCCATAATATTTTCGTTCTGCTAGAAGGAATTTATTTCCTTTTTTTTCTTAGTGTGTTACAATGAATAAGAAGGTGGAATATGGAAATACTAACAGAAAAGATTCATGCATTACCGAAAGTGGAATTACATCTACACATTGATGGTTCTGTACGGTCAAAGACGGTCAGTGAATTATTAAATCTTTCTTTATCAGAAGTAGAAAAAAAGATGATGGTGAATAAAGAAACCCATTCTCTTACTGATTATTTAACTAAATTTGATCTTCCAATTGAAGCAATGCAGACAAAGGAAAATTTAAAACGAATTACAAAGGAATTATTAGAAGATTTAAAAGAAGAACACGTCATTTATGCAGAACTTCGATTCGCACCTATGTTTCATACGAAGAAAGGATTGACACAAGAAGAAGTGATAGATACTGTTTGGTCTAGTATGAAAGAGGTAGAAGGAATTCAAAGTAATTTAATTTTATGTTGTATGCGTCAAGATATCGAAAATGGAAATATCCATAATTTTGAGACGATTGAACTTGCTAACAAATGGAAAGATCGTAGAATTGCACTTGATCTTGCAGGGGATGAATCAAAATATCCCACTATCTTATTTAAAGATTTGTTTGATCAAATCAAATCGTATGGAATTCCTTTTACGATTCATGCAGGAGAAGCCAGTGATTATCACAGTGTAGAAGCTGCTTTGATGTTTGGAGCGAAACGAATTGGTCATGGAATCCATGCAATTGATTGCTCTAGTTTGATGGAACGCTTGCAAAAAGAGCATGTTTTATTAGAAGTATGTCCGGATAGTAATGTTGATACGGAGGCTGTTTCCACAAAAGAAGAACATCCAATCTTAAGATTATATCACCGGCTTCCAGTGATGATTAGTACTGATAATCGTACAGTTTCTAGTATCAATTTGACGAAAGAGTATCGAGATTTAATCGAGTTATTTCATTTTACACTTGATGACTTAAAAAAGATGAATCAAAATGCGATTGCTGGCGCCTTTTTAAATGAAGATGAAAAACAAACATTGTACCAAAAGATAGAGGAGGGATATCATGACACCACATATTGAAGCTGAGTATGGAGAAATAGCTAAGAAAGTAATTATGCCAGGAGATCCATTACGAGCTAAGATGATTGCTGAAACCTATTTAGAAGAGGCCAAATTAGTTACGAGTGTTCGTGGCATGTTAGGATATACTGGTAGATATAAAGGTGAGAATATTACCGTGATGGCATCTGGAATGGGATGTCCTAGTATGGGAATTTATTCTTATGAACTATTTGCAGAATACGATGTCGATATGATTATTCGTGTTGGTTCAGTAGGAGCATATACGGAAGATTTAAGATTATATGATATTGTATTGGAAACATCTGTTTATTCGGATTCCAATTACGCAAAGATGCAAGATGGAACAAAATCAAATATTTTACATTCATCGAAAGAATTAACGGATCATATCGAAGAAGTTGCTCAAACGTTGTCTTTGAAAATTCATAAAGGATTTATTTATTGCAGTGATGTTTTTTATAGCGATGTAGTGGATTATCGAAAACTTTATCATGAGTATCATTGTTTAGGAGTTGAAATGGAAAGTTTTGCTTTGTTTCATAATGCTAATCATTTAGGAAAAAAAGCGGCAACTTTACTTACTGTTTCTAATAATTTTGAAACGGGAGAAGAAACAACTAGCCACGAACGACAGAACGCTTTTACAAAGATGGTCGAACTAGCTTTGGAATCTCTATTATAATTTTTGTATTTTGTTACATACTAATAAGGAGGTGAATTATGAATTATACTACATATGATATGGGTGCATATCGCATTCATGTAATACCTACCAATCATTTTAAATATATGACGATTCGCTTTGATTTTAGAAAAAAAATAGAACTTCAAGATGTTGGGTATCTTCCTTTTTTGATGGCGATGTTATTAGAAGGATGTAAAAAATATCCAAGTCGCAGAGAGTTAGAACTCGCAAGTGATGATCTTTATAGTATGCGATGGCATTATCGTGTAAGACAATCTGGAAAATGTTTTGGGGTACATTTTGATTTTGGATTTTTAGATGAAACATATACTGAAGATGGTATGCTTCAAAAAACATTGGAAATGGTTCATGATATTTTGTTTGAACCAGATGTTACAAATGGAGAATTTCCAAAGGAAAAAGTGGAGTATATTCATCATAAGTTTTTAGAAAATGTGCGTACATTTCCAGAAAATCAAGTATCTTATGCGAACTTTCGCATGTTACAAGAAATGCTACCAGATTCATCTATTTGTTATCCTCTTTATGGTGGAGAAGAAGTATTGAATAATATTAATGAGAAAACACTTTACCAATATTATCAGAAATTTTTAAAAAAGTATCAGTTAGATATTTTTATATGTGGTAATATAGGGGAAGTTTCATATTCACAATTGTTACGTAAGATGATCCCGATCAATACGTTAAAACATCCTATGGAAGAACCTTTTCTTTATCAAAATCATTTTCGCAAGCGTAGTAAAACCATTATTGAAAAAAAAGAGTATAATCAAAGTCAATTGGTAATTGGTTGTAAAGTGGAACCATTGACTCCTTATGAAAGTCAATATGTCATGCCTATTTATAATTATTTATTAGGTGGAGGGCCTGATTCTATGCTGTTTCATATTGTTCGTGAAAAGCACTCGCTTTGTTATACTATTCATTCTACTTATCAATCGACTATTGGAATTTTAAAAATTGTGGCTGGAATCGAAAAAGATGATTTTAAGAAAGCGTTACGTTTGATTAAGCAAAGTATGAAAAAAATTATCAATGGAGGCTTTACGAATGAACAAATCCAAAATGGTATTTTATCTTATACATCTGCTTATTTAGAAATTACCGATTTTCAAGATAGTATGATTGCTAGTTTATCCAATCATCTGTTCTTACATACGGATTTACGTGAGGAAAAGTTAATGAATATTAAAAAGGTTACAAAAGAAGAAATTATGATGGTTGCTCGTAAAGTTCATTTGGATACTATTTATTTGTTAGAGGGAGAAGTGACCTATGAAAAAGACGAAAATTGAAAATTTTGATCTCTATCTTTATGAAGAAACATTGAATAATGGGTTACAAGTAAAAATCATACCAAATCCAAATGTAACTAGTCAATTTGCTACCTTTACTACTTTTTTTGGTAGGAGAAAAGATGAATTTGTCCCAATCGGA